>JBAWDM010000194.1:0-6291 GCA_049590735.1 Asticcacaulis sp.
CCATAAGGGGGGGGTGACTTAACCCGCCTGCTCCAGTCGTTTCCACGTCACCTTCTTGCAGATCAGCCCGCCCAGAACGCAACCGCATGTGGTCATGGTGTCGTCAGCCACCTGCATGGTCAGCTTGTAGGTCAGGTTACGTTGCGGATCAAAGGCCTTGCCGGCCCATTTTGACTCGCCGTCCGGCTTGACCGTCATGACCAGCTTATCCCCTTTTTTCTCGTCATTGACGCCGGGTTTGATCCATTCGTTGATCGCGCAGGCATCGTCCCCGCAAGGGGCAATCACGACGCGCGCCTTACCATCATTGCGTGACCAGCGCCCCTCATAGGCGGGCGTGGTGTCTTTGGCCAGCACGGGGGCGGTGATACCGGCCAGCAGGCCCGCACTCAGCAGAGCCGCCGACAGGGACATGTGGGTTTTTAGGCGGGTATTGGGCATAAGCATAAGCGTGTCTCCTTTATATGTCTTACGTGCGGACGACAAAAACGGATGTTTTTTCATGTCTTTGCCTGTTTGCGGTGAACCAAAGGCAGGCGTCATGCGTAATCTGTACACAACAGGCTTTCGGGGGCCGGACAGGGTTACAGGACACAGCGCATGGAGATCCTCTTACTGATTATGTTGGCCGCCGGTATTGTTCTGGCCATGACCGTGGCCTGGGCCATTCAGATGCGTACCGAAAGCAGTGGTTGGATTGATGTCATCTGGGCCTTTACGACGGGGCTTGGTGGCGTGACGGCAGCCATCTTGCCCGGTGCGGGTAATGGTCAGAGACGCTGGTGGGTCGCCGCCCTGATTGCCGCGTGGTCGCTGCGTCTGGGCCTGCACCTGCTAAAGCGGACGCAGGGTAAGGCCGATGATCCGCGCTATGCGGCCATTCGCGCCCGCCTCAAGTCACACTGGTCGCTATATCTGTTTGGTATGCTGCAAATACAGGGCGCCTGTGCCTTCATGCTGGTGGTGTGCGTACGTCTGGCGGCCACAAACCCCATGCCCTTTCCCGGTCTGTTCGATCTGGCGGGCATAGGTCTGCTGATTATCGCTGTGGCGGGTGAAGGGGTGGCCGATGCACAACTGGCGCAGTTTTCCAAAACCCATGAACATGCGGTTTGCGATATCGGCCTGTGGCGCTGGTCGCGGCACCCCAACTATTTCTTTGAGTGGCTCGGCTGGTGCGCCTGGGCCATTCTGGCTGTGGACGTGTCCACGGGTGGACTAAGCTGGAGCCTGATCGGCTTTGTAGCGCCTGTGCTGATGTACGTGTTGCTGGTGCATGTCTCCGGCATTCCGCCGCTTGAAAATCATATGCTGGAAAGCCGTTCTGACACTTTCAAAGCCTATCAGAACCGGGTCAACGCCTTCTTTCCGGGCCCCAACAATCATTAAAAACGGAGACGTTTCATGAATATACTTGCTGCGGCTATCGGCGCTGCCGAACGGGCCCCCTTACCGGATTCCCTGACCCTGGGCGGAATTGACTGGCTGGTCGGCCGCACCCGCCATCAGCTTAAGTCTGTGGACGCTGAGGCCGAAGCGGCCTTTGCTGCTGCCATGCAGGCCTATCCGATTGCGCAGCATGCCGATGCGGCGAATGCGCAGCATTATGAAATTCCCGATGCCTTTTTTGCCCTGATCCTGGGCCCAAAGCGCAAATATTCCAGTTGCCTCTATCCTGAGGCCTCCACGACCCTCGCGCAGACGGAAATCTTCGCTCTGACCGAAACCTGTCAGCACGCGGATTTAAAGGACGGCCAGACCGTGCTTGAACTGGGTTGCGGCTGGGGATCGCTGTCACTGTTTATGGCGCAGGCCTATCCGGCATCAAAGATCGTATCGGTCTCCAATTCCCATTCACAACGCGCCTATATCATGTCTGAGGCAAAGCGTCTGGGGTTTCATAATCTGACGGTCATCACGGCCGACATGAATGATTTTCATATTGACCGGACGTTTGACCGGATTGTGTCGGTTGAGATGTTTGAACACATGTCCAACTGGCGGGCGCTTTTTGAACGGGCGCGCGGCTGGCTCAAACCGGACGGCTGCCTGTTTCTGCATGTTTTTACCCACCGATCGCGCTCTTACCGTTTTGACCATACGGATCCGGCGGACTGGATTGGCAAATATTTCTTTACGGGCGGTATCATGCCGGCGCATGACCTGCCGCATCGCTTTTCGGATGTGTTTGAGGTCGAGGCCGAATGGCGCTGGTCGGGCGAGCATTATCGCCGCACGGCTATGGACTGGCCACGCAATTTTGACGCTCACGCTGAGCCTGTAGAGGCGATATTGCAATCGGTTTACGGCAAGGATGCGCCATTATGGAAGCGGCGCTGGCGCCTGTTTTTCCTGTCGACCGCAGGCCTGTTCGGTCATGCCGGCGGTCAGGAATGGGGGGTGGGCCATTACCGCCTAAGGTCTGTTTAATATATTTGTGGCTTGTCAAGCCCGATAACAAACGCCCACAGTGCAAGGATAGATTTGGGATTCAAGCGGGAGATGGGCGTGTTCTTAAGGTTGAAATTATGTGTGGCTGGCTTTGTCATGGCGACAATGTCCGTAACCTGCTTTGCCGCCGATATACCGCATTTGCAAATTAAGGGCACGACCCGTCAATTGGTCGTTGATGACCAACCCTTCTTGATTTTAGGGGGTGAACTCGCCAATTCCAGCGCCTCTGATCCCGATCATCTGAAAACAACCTGGCCGGTATTAAAATCCGTCGGGCTTAATACGGTTATTGCGCCCGTGGAATGGGATCAGATTGAGCCCGAATCTGGCCGTTATGATTTTACGGTACTGGATGCGATGTTGCAGCAGGCGCGTGATAATCACATGCGTTTAGTGCTATTATGGTTTGGCGCGTGGAAAAATTCCATGTCCACCTATGTGCCTGCTTATATTAAACATGACTATAAAACCTATGCGAAGGCGCAGGACGATAAGGGCCAGCCGCAGGATATTTTATCCCCCTTTGACCCGGATAACTTAAAGGCCGACGCGCGGGCCTTTTCTGCCACAATGGCGCATCTGAAACAGGTGGATACGAACCATATAGTTATCATGGTGCAAGTCGAAAATGAGATCGGCATGTTGCCATCTGTGCGCGACTACAGCCCTCAGGCGCAAGCCGCCTTTGACGAGCAGGTGCCCGCCAAACTTATGGCCTACCTTAAGACGCATAAGACCACACTTAATCCCTATATCAGTCAGCTGTGGCAGGCTAATGGCCTGAAAATGAGTGGTAACTGGTCTGAGGTTTTCGGTACATCTATCGAAGCGCAGGAAGTTTTTCAGGCCTGGTATTTTGCTAGCTTCGCCAATCAATTAGCTAAGGCTGGAAAGGCACAATATGACCTGCCGATGTATGTGAACGCGGCGCTCATACGCCCGGGTAAAAAACCCGGTGAGTATCCAAGCGCCGGGGCCTTGCCGCATCTGTTTGACATTTGGAAACCAGCCGCACCGGCCATAGATATTCTGGCAATGGATATGTATTTTCCTAATTTTACGGACTGGGCGGAAAAGTTCAAACGCGCCGATAATCCCTATTTTATCCCCGAAGCCAATGAGGCCGGAAAACCGGAAGCCGGTGCCAATGCCTTTTATGTTATCGGGCAACTGGATTCGCTGGGCTTTTCACCTTTTTCCATAGATACGATCGCGGCGGGGCGCATAAATCTGACCCCAGCCTACGATGTTTTGAGGCAGTTATCCCCTGAGATTCTGGCGGCACAGGGCACAGGCCGGATGCGCGGATTTCGGCCCCGCGTGGCGTTTGACGGCACGGTCGATGAAACACCACAGACTTTCGATCTTGGGGGTTATCAATTCACTGTGCAATTTATGGACCCGTGGACACCCAAAGACCAGCAAAATGTCGCTGCACATGGCGGTCTGATTATACTGAATGCTGATGGCAGCTACATCGTATCCGGTACGGGGTTTGTGCTGACTTTTGCGGATACTTCAAAAGACAAGATGCGTGTCGGTATAGAACAGATTGTAGAGGGCCGGTATATTGACGGCATATGGAAGCCAGGGCGTTGGCTAAATGGTGACCAAAGCCATCAGGGACGGCATTTACGTATGCCCCCAGATGATTTTGGCATTCAAAAATTGAAACTTTATCGCTTTAAATAGGCTTACAGATGCGCCGCCAGCCAGGTTTGGGTGTCGGCCAGCAAAGGCGCTTTTTTGCGGAAGGGTATGGAATAGACGGCGGCCGTGTCCTGATGGCTCAGACCGTCATAAAGCTTAAGCGTCACATCCGTACCGGCCTTTTTGAGCAGATCAGCCAGATTGACGGCATTGTGGACGCCGACCACCGTGTCATCGCGGCTTTGCAGCAGCAGGAATTTCGTATCCATCTTGCGGGCATAATGGATGGGCTGGGTGTCTTCGGGTTTTGGCCAGGCGCCAAAGGCATTTTGTGACGCCGCCACATCAAACGGGTAGAAATCATAGGGGCCGGATATGCCGACACAGACCTTGATGGGGGAGGGCTCACTGAGATAGCGGGGATCCAGCGCCATCATGACGGCGCTGTAGCCGCCGGCCGAATGACCGGCCACACCCAGACGCCTTATGTCGCCGCCATAGTCAGCCGCGTGTTTCATAATGTGCTGCATGGCCAGTGCATTGTCTTCCAGGAAGGCGGGATAGACGACCTCAGGCACCAGCCGGTAATCGGGAATCATCACCAGATAGCCCAGCGCCGCCAAGGCATGACCCATCCACACATAGTCGGATTTTGAGCCCGTATCCCAACCGCCGCCATAAAAGAAAACCAGCACAGGCAGGTCTTTTTTCGCCTGTTTCGGCGCATAGACATCATAGGTCTGACGCGGCAGGTCGCCATAGGGCACATCTTTGGCCAGACGCTGCGCCTCATCCTTGGGCGTAAAGGTATTGAACAGGCTTAAGGTGTTACACCCGGCCAGAAGCGGGGCTAAACCGAGTGTGGCGAGCAGGCTGCGTTTGGTCATATCCATCATCTGATTTTGCCGCGCAACGGCGCATGATCACTATTGGCCGCCTGTGACAAAACAGGTGGGCTGAGGGATACGGAAGATTTCAGCGTTGGCGGTTTTGGTTTCAGGCGCATGCCCTTGATGAACAGCAATAAGGCCTCCCAATGAATACCCACGACCACACCCAGTGTCATGAAGGGCAGGGTAACAAACAGACGCAAAAGCGTACCGTCATTTAACGGCTGGCGCGTGGCGGTAAAACCGGCAAACAGCATCCTTTTATTCGCTTTTTTCAGATTGATCTTCAGCGCAAAGGTGTCTTCAGGGGCGATCAGATCAAATTCATAGGCCATATCCATGGCCATGAAGGGCGAAACATGCAGGCGCTTATCGCTGGCCTGACGGATGTGGGTGCCGGTGTTTTGCACGGGCAGCACATAGGAATGCCGGTCGCCGAACGTGTTATTGACCTCATAAACCACGGTGCGAATACCGCCTTCGGGTTTTTCGACAAAATAAACGCTGATCGGATTGAAGACAAAGCCCAGAACACGCGGCATAGCCAGCAGAAATAAGCGGTCGCCCGGTACATACCGGCCCTTTGGTGCCAGCAGGGCCACAAGGCGGTCTTTGAGCGGCGCATGGGCCGCCTCATCCTGATCGGGGCCATGGTCGCGGTCATAAAAGCCGAACAGATTGAAGCGGTTATGTGATAAAAACCGCGTCGTCTTTACCTGATCCAGATCGAACAAAACCTGAAATATCTGATAGCGCAGTCGGTGTACCTTGGGCGCAAAACGCTTATGGACGACCCAGCCCTGATAGATACCGGTTTGCATGCCTATTCTGCCGCCTCCAGAATCGGGTTTACGTTCACCGTCCAGGGATTATAGCGAATGCGGCTTTGCGACCAGTCAAAGTCCCACGGCCGGCGTTCGCCTGTAATGCCCTCGGCCACCGCTAAGCCGGATTGCAGGCCGTCTTCGTGAAAGCCCGACCCGAAATAGGCGCCACAGAACCAGCTGCGGTTTTGCCCTTGCAGGTGCGCCAGCTCTCCCTGAGCGGCTATGGCCTGGGCATTGAAAAGCGGGTGTTCAAAGACAAGGCGCTTGATGATTTTGGCCGGATCGACAGCATGGGTTGGATTCAGGGTCACAAAGTAATTGTCCGGAATCTTCAGCACCTGCAACAGGTTCATCCAATAGGTGACACATAGCTGTTGTTCGTTGCGGGCGTTTTTTTCACCCATATAGTACCAGCTTGACCAGGCGGCGCGGCGTCTGGGCATAAAGGCCGTGTCGGTATGCAGGACCAC
>JBAWDM010000195.1:0-3321 GCA_049590735.1 Asticcacaulis sp.
CTGAAGATCCGTGGCGCCTACGCGTAAAACCAGAGCATCAGAGAACTTGGCTTGCAGATAAGCCTTCTTGAGGTAAAGATCGGTGGAGCTGATGGCGACCGAATATTGGAAATCGGTCGTCACATTGGCCGAGAACATGTCGGAGAACTTGTGGTCAATGCCGATATAAAGGCGCTTGATATCAAAGCCCGTCCCGGTCGGGTTCTTTTCGACGCCGTCAACCTTGTTGTCGATATTGGTAAAGTCGGCATACATGCGGCCGGAGATGGTCGTGTCCTGGGCCGAAGCGCCCGAAGCAATGGCGGCCAGCGCGATAACGGCGGCGGCTACGCCTGAAACGAGAGACGATTTTTTCATGTGTGTATGAACCTTGTGCGTTTTTTAAAACTTGCGAGCCATTATTTGGCCACAAGGCGCAATAGGCCGCAGATGTGACAAGCACATGCAACTTATCTGACAGTTTCATGACAGCAGCGTCATAAGCCGCCCTCACAACAGACATGCATTAAGAAAAATGTAAGGATATGTAACCCTTTGGGTGGTCGTAGACGTATATATAGACATATCGAGTGGTCATCATGGCCCAAAGACTATGGAGATGCCTATGTTACGTCGTCACATGTTATCTATGATGGGCCTTAGTACCGCAGGTTTAGTTATTGGGTGTACGCGCCCCCCGACGGCCTCGGCCGAAACCGTGGCCCCTTTGAAACTCAGTAATAGTGAATGGAAAAAGCGCCTGTCGCCCGCCGCCTATAATGTCTTACGCGAAGAGGGCACAGAGCATCCCGGCACTAGCCCTCTGTTAAAAGAACACCGTAAAGGGGTCTTTGCCTGTGTGGCCTGTGATCTGCCCTTGTTCAATTCAGACACCAAATATGAATCCGGCACAGGTTGGCCCAGCTTTTTCCGCGCCATTGCCGATCATACGCAAACCAAGCGTGATCTGGCCATTGGTTATGTGCGGACAGAATATCATTGCGCGCGTTGCGGCGGCCATCAGGGCCATATCTTTGATGACGGCCCGGCACCCACCGGCAAACGCTATTGTAACAATGGCGTCGCACTCAAATTCATAGCGGCATAAAAGCCCAAATAAAAGGAACGTCTCTATGTTTAAAAGCTTAACGATTGCAACGGCCTTAGCCTTGGTTTTGACGGGCCCTGCCTTAGCAGCCGCCAATCAAGTGGCGGTCTTTGCCGGCGGCTGTTTCTGGAGCACGCAAAAGGCGATGGACCATGTGGCGGGCGTCACCGACACACGCGCAGGCTTTATGGGCGGTTCAGTTAAAAACCCCAGCTATGAGCAGGTTGTGCGCGGTGGTACGGGCCATGTCGAAGCCGTAGAAGTTACCTATGATCCCGATAAGGTCAGCTATGATCAACTTCTGCAAGCCTTCTGGCATTCGACCGATCCGACGACCTATGCACGCGTCATCTGCGACGGTGGCGACAATTACCGCACGGCTGTCTTTACCTTTTCGGATATGCAATACGCAAAGGCTGTGGCCTCAAAAAAGGCGGTCGGCCAAGAGCTGAACAAGCCGATTAAGACCTTAATCGTTAAATCGACCCAAACAGGTCTGCCGTTTTATCCAGCCGAATCCTATCATCAGCATTATTGGCAAACCCATGAGGCTGCGTATAACAGCTATTATAACGGCTGCGGACGTGGGCCTGCTTTGCAAAAGCTATGGGGCGATGCGGGGCATTAGACCTTACAGCCAGTCCGGAACCGGTTCGCGCGCCATCATGTCGTCATAGGTGGGGCGCGGCCTGACTACATGCCAGTCTGTGCCGCGTACCAAAACTTCGGGCACTAAGGGCCGGCTGTTATATTCGCTGCTCATGACCGCGCCATAGGCACCGGCGCTCATGAAGGCGATCAGGTCACCGGCCTGCATGGCAGGCAGATCACGTTCGCGCGTAAAGGTATCGCCCGTCTCACAAATGGGCCCCACCACATCATAGGCCGTGCTGTCCGCACCCGTATCCGCTACAGGCCGAATGTCATGAAAGGCCTCATATAGGGCCGGACGCAGCAGATCATTCATGGCCGCGTCGACCACTAAGAATTTCTGGCCACTGTCGGCGCGTTCATGCACGTGTATGACTTGGGAGACCAGAACACCGGCATTGGCCGCGATTAAACGGCCCGGTTCAAACGTATAGCGCAGCCCTAAATTACCCACCGCCAAAGCCGTCATGTCGGCATAGTCGCTGACGCTGGCCGGTTCTTTTTGATTGAAATAGGGCACGCCCAGTCCGCCGCCCAGATCAAGGCGCTCAACGCTCAGGCCATTGGCGCGCAACTGCTCGACCCAGCCGCGCATCTTTGAAAAGGCTTCCTGAAGGGGCGCCAGATTGGTGATCTGGCTGCCGATATGGCAGGCAATACCCATGGGCGCCAGATTGGGATGACCCGCCGCGCCGCCATACAGACTAAGCGCTTCTTCGGCCGAAATGCCAAACTTGTCCTTGGCGCCGCCCGTGGTGATTTTCTGGTGACCGCCTGCGCCGACACCCGGATTGATACGGATGACAAAGGGGGCGACCATATCCAGTTCCGCCGCCACACGCGCTAAGCGCTCAAGCTCAGGGCGCGATTCGACATTAAGCTGATAGATACCGGCCTTAAGCGCAAAGGCCATTTCCGCATCTGTCTTGCCCACGCCGGAAAAGACAATCTTTTGTGCCGGAATACCGGCCTTTAGTGCCTTGCGAATTTCGCCCTCAGACACAGTGTCGGCTCCGCAACCCTTGGCGGCCAGCGTGGCCAATACGGCCAGATTGGAATTGGCCTTCATGGCATAGGCAACTAAGGGCGCTTCATCCATCGGACTGCGCAGATCGGGCTTGGCGGCCAGAGCCTCACTGAAAACGCTGTAATGGCGCTCTAAGGTGGCCGAAGAATAGACATAGAGCGGCGTGCCGACGGTTTGCGCCAGCTCGCTCAGCGACACGCCTTCGCACATCAGCGCGCCATCCTGATAGTCAAAATGATTCATGTATCCGACTTATTTATTGGGCGAATTATTAAAGCTGGTGGCATTGCCGAAGCCCTCAAGCGGCGCATCCTGAATACGTTTCGGGGCCGTATAGGGGTTTTCCATCTTGTTCTTGTCATTGGCGTCAGGCAGGGCGCGCTCTGTGGCCCGTGACGAGGTGGCCTCCATGGTGACGGTCGAGCCGCCATCGGGATTTTTCGAGGCCGACCAGGACGCTTCTGCCTTTTTGTTGAAAACGGGCGGGGCCTGTTCCAGTTCGCCGAGTTTGCCGCAGGCGCTTAAAGCGGCCGCGCCCATCAGGGCCGCGCTTAAG
>JBAWDM010000196.1:0-5685 GCA_049590735.1 Asticcacaulis sp.
CTGATCGAGCAGGCCCTGAAAACGGGCTATGATGACTGGAGCCAGTGGCTGCCGTGTAACCGGGCCATTGCGGTGCCCTGTGAATCGCGCGGGCCCTTGACGCCCTATACGCGGGCCACCTCGCTGGAGGCCGGTTGGCAGTGGCGTATTCCCCTGCAACATCGTACCGGCAATGGCCATGTCTATTGCAGTGAATTTATCTCGGATGATGCGGCGGCGGCGCGTTTGATGGGCAATCTGGATGGGCCGGCTCTGGCCGACCCCAGACAGCTCTATTTCAAAACGGGACGACGCCGTAAGGTATGGAACAAGAATGTTGTGGCCATTGGTCTGGCGGGGGGGTTTCTGGAGCCGCTTGAATCGACCTCTATCCATTTGATTCAGGAAGGCATTACAGAACTACTGCAAATCTTTCCGGACAAGCGGTTTCTGGAGTCAGACATAGCGGAATATAACCGCCGTATGGACGTGAATTTTGAGCGGGTACGCGATTTCCTGCTGCTGCACTATGTTGCCACACAGCGGGAAGATACAGAAATGTGGCGCTATTTCCGCAATATGACCCTGCCCGACAGTCTGCAGCAAAAAATATCTGCCTGGATGACGCGCGGACATCTGACGCGCTATGAATTCGGTGTCTTTTTACCACCAAGCTGGGTGGCGGTCATGCTGGGACAAAATCTGGTGCCGCAGGGCTATGACCCAAGGGCGGATAAGATGCCGCTCGCTGAGTTGAAACAAGTGGCCGCCAATATGCGCAAATCCGTGAAGATGTCGGTTGAGGCGACTCCGGATCAGGCGGCCTATATTCAAATATTTGGCGCGGCCTCAAAGACGGATCCGCTTATGGCAAAGGTGAGGTAGGGCTATGCAAGATTTGGCACCTGACAGCTCGGCCTCCCGACTTGAGCATATTGTGATTTATGGCGCGGGACTGGCCGCGCAGATGACCGCTGCCGCTCTGGCGCATCAGGCCCCGCCATACATACGCATCAGCTGGCTGAAAAGCGGCGAGGCGCCCGCCTCAGACATGTTTTACGGCAGTGTGGCGACTCCGATAAGCTATGATTTCAATCTGTTAGCTGATGTCTCAGAGCCACAATTGGTTTTAAATAGCTCAACGGCTTTTTCATATGGGACGCTTTATCAGGGCTGGGGCGGACCCGATGTCTCATGGGTGCAGGCCTATCATCTGCCTTTGCCTGTGCTGGAAGGCATACCGTTTCAACATTATTTATCGCAACAGGGCGAGGATGCGCTGGAGGACTATATTGTCTCAGCGATGGCGGCGCGACGTGGTGCGTTTGCCCATCCACCGGAAGCGCAGGGACATGCCTTGTCGCGGGCCGAATATGGCTATCAGTTTGACGCCGCCTCCTATGGGGCTCTGTTTGAAACATTGGCCGCCGGTCGTGTTGAGGTCATGGTCGGTGAGTTGTCGCAGGCAGAGCGGGATGGTGAGACCATCCGCGCTTTGCATTTGGCAGATGGGCGTAAACTGACGGGCGATATGTTTGTGGACTGTTCGGGGCCTGAGGCGGCTTTGTTGTCACAGACTGGTGTGAGCTTTACAGGTGGTCGCCGCCTGGCTGCGCTTTCCAGTCTTGTACCGGCGTCTGAGTTGGGGGAGCCCGTTCGCAGGGTTACAGCCCGAGATTTTGGCTGGATAGCTGAGACTCCTTTGCAGGACGCAGTGGCAAGGCTGATTGTCTTTGACCCGGAAAGTGAGGCGCTTGCCCTGAAGGCTCAAGGAGAGGTGGCAGCGCAAAAAACGGAACTTACGCTGGGGGCGCATAATGTGGCCTGGTTTGGCAATTGTGTAGCTATTGGGCAGGCGGCGGGTGTGCTTGAGCCCGTTACGCCCGCGCCTTTTATTATGTTGCAGCGTGATATTGAGCGCCTGTTTTCATTGTTGCCGGTAACAACGCAAATGTCCGTTGAGCGGCGAGCATTTAATCATCAGTATAGCGATGATTATCGCCATGCCGGATTGTTTAATCGGGCTTTGTTTGAAGGGATTGACCTTCCGGACACGCCTTATTGGCGCGCGGCACGCCTTGAGGCTGTTGATGAGCGTCTGGCGGGTAAGATTGAGCAGTTTGAAAGTCGTGGCCTCCAGGTTTCCTTTGATCTTGAGCCTTTCACATCCGAAGACTGGCTTATTCTGCACTATGGCATGGGGCGCAAGCCGCAGCGTTATGACCGCGTTACGGATAGGGCGTCCAAAGAAAAAGTGGCTCAATATCTGATGAATATGCGGCGTGACATAGACCTGATGGTCAAGGCCATGCCCAGACATCATGTCTATATGCAGGGCTTTAAAAACTATTTGAAACAACAAGCTGAAGTGGCATCATGAATTCGCAATTTAAAAATATTGTCATCTTAGGGGGCGGAACGGCGGGCTGGATGACGGCTGCGGCCTTGTCCAGTATGCTTGATCCCAAGGACGTCTCCATCACCGTTGTAGAATCCGATCAGATTGCCACTGTTGGGGTCGGCGAAGCGACCATACCGGATATTCTCAATTTTAATCACCTTCTGGGCATCCAGGAAGAGACGTTTATGAAGGCGACCAACGCGACCTTCAAGCTGGGGATCCAGTTTGTTGATTGGTATCGTAAGGGGCACACCTATGTGCATCCGTTCGGTGCGCACGGCGTCGATATGAATGGGATAGATTTTCACAATTACTGGATGCATGACCGCGCTCACGGTAATGATCGTCCTATCGAAGATTATAATATATGTGCCCAGGCCTCCAAAGTTAATCATTTTGCGCTGCCCGATCCCAATCCGAAGAGTGTGCGATCCCACCTTCGGTACGCTTACCATTTTGACGCCACCCTCTATGCCCGGTTTTTGCGCAACTACGCCGAAGAACGTGGCGTTACACGTATCGAGGGCAAGGTCGTCGAAGTGAAGCAGGCGCCGGAAACCGGCTATCTGACGGGGCTCAGGCTTGAAGGCGATAAGATTATTGAGGGCGATCTGTTTTTTGATTGCTCCGGCTTTAGCAGCCTTTTGCTGACGAAGACCCTGGGTATCGGTTTTAACGACTGGAGCCACTGGCTGCCGTGTGACTCGGCGCATGCTGTGGCCTGTGAGAATGCCGGTCCGCTTGTGCCCTATACGCGATCGACGGCGCAGTTGTCGGGCTGGCCGTGGCGCACACCCACTCAGCATCGCATCGGCTGTGGCCATGTTTATAGCAGCGAATATATGAGCGATGATGAGGCGGCCTCTGTTCTGGTCAGGAATCTGGACGGTGCAATGATCGGCTCACCCCGTCAGTTGCGATTCAAGGCGGGGCACAGGCAGACCTTCTGGAGCAAGAATTGCGTCGGCATCGGCTTGGCGGCAGGTTTTCTTGAGCCGCTGGAATCAACCTCAATTTATTTTATTCAGGAAGGCATCAGCCGGTTTATATCGCTGTATCCGGAAGCCAATATTCCGGACATTGTCCGTGATGAATACAATCGTCACATGTGTACGGAATTTGAGCAGGTGCGCGATTTTATCATCCTGCACTATGCGGCCACTGAACGAGATGACAGTCCGTTCTGGAACTATTGCCGCCATATGAGCCTGCCCGATAGTCTGACATATAAAATGACGTTGTTCAGCGAAGTCGGGCGTATTTTCCGCTATGAGGAAGAACTGTTTGCAAAGACCAATTGGGTCGCGGTTTTTCTGGGACAGGGGATTATACCCAAAACCTACGACCCCATTGTGCGTAACCTGCCGCCGGAAGCGGTTCGCGACAGTCTGGAATCCATGCGTCAGGGGATGATGGCTGAGGCGGGCCGTATGGTTTCGCATGCCGATTCTGTCAAAAACTATTGCCCTGCGCCTCCTCTTTAGTCTTTTAAAAGAAACGAATACTATGACCGATCTGAAAATAAGAAATATTGTTATAGTCGGTGGCGGGACTGCAGGCTGGATGGTGGCGGCCGGTATGGCCAGGCTTTTGCGCGATGATGAGATTAAGGTGCGGCTGATTGAATCGGATGCCATATCTACGGTCGGAGTTGGTGAAGCGACCATTCCGCATATCCTCTATTTCAATCGTTTGCTGGGTATGGATGAACGCGAATTTATGCGCAAAACCCAGGCCACGTTTAAGGCGGGCATTGAATTCGTCAATTGGGGGCGTTTGAACCAAAGCTATATCCACCCCTTTGGGCCCTATGGTTCAAGTATGGAAGGGCTGCATTTCCATCATTTCTGGATGCGTTACGCCAAGATGGGCAAGGCGGCTCCTTTGGATCACTATAGCCTGATGGTGCGAGCGGCGCAGACAAAGAAATTTCAATTACCTGCCAAAGGGCAACCCAATACGCCGCTCGGCAGGATCGGCTACGCCTTTCAGTTTGATGCTGGCCTCTATGCGAAATATTTACGCGAAATAGCGGAAGCAGGAGGTGTGAAACGCACAGAAGGCAAGATCACAAAGGTAACACAAGCACCTGAGACTGGCCATGTCGAGAGTGTGACACTGGAGAGCGGTGAAGTGGTTCAAGGTGATCTGTTCATTGATTGCTCGGGCTTTCGTGGCCTGTTGATCGAACAAACCTTGCAATCCGGGTTCGAAGATTGGAGTGCCTATTTGCCATGTGACCGCGCCGTGGCGCGTGGTTGCGAGCGCGTGGGAGCGCCTTTGCCCTATACACGCGCGACTGCAAAAAAGGCGGGTTGGCAATGGCGTATCCCCTTGCAGTCGCGCACCGGTAACGGCCATGTCTATTGCAGTGAATTTATGAGTGATGATGAGGCCTTGGATAACCTCAACAGTGATCTGGATGGTGCGCCCATATCGGAGCCGAATTTTTTACGTTTTAAAGCTGGTATTCGTAAAAAGCCTTGGAACAAAAATGTTGTTGCCATTGGCTTGTCTTCCGGATTTCTGGAGCCCCTTGAGTCGACCTCTATCCATCTCATTCAAACAGCCTTTGCCCGTCTGATGGAAAACTTTCCGGATAAGTGCTTCAATCAGGCCGATATTGATTTTTATAACCGCCGAACTGTTCTTGAATATGAGCAGGTTCGCGATTTTATTATCCTTCATTACTGCGCCACAGAGAGGGATGACAGTCCGTTTTGGAACTATTGCCGAACTATGGAACTACCCCAGACTCTGGCGGATCGCATAGCCATCTTCAAAGAGAATGGTCGCCTTTATCGCAATGGTAATGAATTGTTCAATGAGGCGAGTTGGCTTGCCGTTATGCATGGCCAGAACATGGTGCCTGCCCGTTATCATCCTATTGCCGACATTCTGCCTGAGGTGGAGCTAGAGCAGCGTATGCGTCATTTTGAACAGGAAGTTGCCAGATCGGTCGCGTCGATGTCTTCGCACGCCGATTTTCTCGATTTTTATTTGAAATAGGTTGAACTGAAAACCTCCGCAAAACTGTCTTGTCGGTCTTGTTTGGTTATGATAGCGATATCAAAAGTCAGACAATTAAAAAAACAGGTAGGACGAACATGCCACATCAGAAGATGCCAGCCGTGCGCGCCGGCGGGGGTAAGTTTTTAACTCGCACAACTTTGCTTTCAGGGCTGGCAGCCCTGAGCGTGTTTGTATCGGCAGGCTGCGTTCTCGCAGCAGAGGCCGAGCAGGGCAGTGGAGCCTTTCCCGCCCTCTATGAAGAAGAGGCCGGTCTGCCTGCGCATGTGGTGTAT
>JBAWDM010000197.1:0-3570 GCA_049590735.1 Asticcacaulis sp.
TTCATGTTCACGCGCCACTTGGCTGCCGACATTATCGGCCACGGCCCGCTTAAATGCCACATCAGACGTATAGGTATGACCAACTATTTTTTGCAGACCTGTCGAATCGAACTTTTGCGATAGCGTGGCAACATTTTGATCCGTCAGCACATATTTGGCTTCGCCAAAGCTCCAAGCGCACATACCCAGACTGACGACCGCCCAGATCAAACCGACCAAAAGCAAGGTACGCCGACCAATACGGTCAATCAAAACAAGAGCCAGCGCAGTAAACGCCACACTTATCAAACCCATGACGGCAGATTGCAAAAAGGCTTGATCTGAGCCAATGCCGACCTGTTCAAATACGTTAGGCGCATAGAACAAAATCGCATTAATGCCGGTGATGGGTTGTAAAATCGCCACCGTAAAGCCGACAATAAGCGCCAATCTCAGATGCTTATCAAAGAAGGCTTTAAGCTGGGCGCGCAACGATATCGAGCGTTCATCAACGCTGGATATTTCGTGAAACTCGCGCCAAAACTCTTCTTGGTCAGCTTCTGACAAGGTCTTTTTAATAACCACCTTGGCTTCTTCGGTGCGACCACGCAGCAGTAACCAACGGGGGCTTTCCGGCACCAAGAAAAGCAGTAAAAACCAGATAAAGGATGGGACAATCTGCATGCCCAACATCCAACGCCATAGGTGCGTCTGAATACCAAGCGAATGCACGATCGGCAGATCCATAGCCGACAGCTTGACCAACAGATAGTTGACAAAATACGCCGCCAGCAAGCCCACAACAATATTGAGCTGATTGACCGCTACCAACTTACCCCGCGCATGGGGCGGTGCGACTTCGCCAATATACATGGCCGCCACGGATAAGGAGCTAAAGGCCAACCCGCCGATAAAGCGAGCGGCTACAAGTGTATGGAAACTCGGCGCAAAGGTCGCCGCCATACATGAGCCTAGATAAAGGAAAGCGATAATCAACAAGGCGTTTTTTCGGCCCAGCGCATCACAAACATAGCCCGTCACCAACAGGGCAAAAATAACCCCAAAGCCCGGCGCACTCACAACAGTGCCGACCTCAAGATCACTAAGTGAAAATTGTTGAATAAGGGACTTGAGCGTCCCCGAAATAAGTGCGGCGTCCAGACCAAAAATAAAGCCTCCAAAAGAGACTATAATAGCGATCTGAATCGCAAACGAATTTTGACGGTTCACAACATGCCTTTCAGGACGCCTTCATTCTAATTTGTATGTCGACAAGCTTTTTCTTCTCGTCCACCGACCTATGTGTAATTGCAATTTTACTGGTCTTAGAATTGACTGACTATCCGGTTTCCTCAGTTTCTATAAAAAGCAGGCCGCGTGGCCACTGCCTTATTTAAATCTGATAAAGCACAATTGTAAACATTTGACAATATAAGAATTGAGGGTTCTACTGAGCTAGATAATCAAGCAGGGGGAGAGCCAATCCAAACCTATATCAAAAATATTGAACCGCGCTAGATTTCGTATGATCAATTTCCTTGAGTAAGCTCTCGGATCAATCTAAACAGATTTCATAAAGAAATGAACTGAAGTTAAGCCATGAGCAAAGATACCCATAAAGTTATACCCATCAGAGAACAAATTGCTGATCAATTGCGATCAGATATTGTCTCTGGCACCTTAGCGCCACAAACAAAACTTACCGAAGAAACTTTGGCAAGCCGATTTGGTGTGTCCAGAGGGCCTATTCGTGATGTCCTTCTTGAACTTACGAAAGAAGGCTTACTGGTCGCCAAGGTGAATAAGGGCGTTTATGTCAATACAATCTTAGATCCCAATATTCAGGACTTGATGGTTCATGTTCGTCGCGAAATAGAAACCTTCGCTGTCAACGAACTAAAAGATAAGATTACAAAAGATGACGTCGTGGCCATGAAGGCCATTCTAGATACCCTAAAAGACGCCTTCCGTCGCAAGGCCTACACCGAAGTAACCAAGGCCGATATTGAGTTTCACCGCTATCTGATCTTTAAGGCCGGCGGACAGGAATTGGTCAATATCTGGCAACCTATGGTTCTGCGTATGCGCATGAACTATACGCGCATTACCGATGCCAAGGTTTCACTGGACGAACATCTCGAAATTCTAAATGCACTGGCCAGCCACGACGGTGATAAGGCCGTGGCCGCCCTGCTCAATAATATTCGCTAAACAATAAAGACGGTTTATGCCTCGTTGTCGTAAATCGTCTTCTTTTCCAAATATTGCTCCAGTCCATAGTGGCCATCTTCGCCACCCTGTCCGCTATATTTCCAACCATTGTGGAAGCCTTGATGTTGTTCGCCAATGCCGCGGTTCAGATAGATTTCACCCGCCTCTAGTTCATTGACCGCCCTGCGCATAGTCTTAGCGCCCTTGGTAAAGACATAGGCCGACAAACCATATTCGCTGTCATTCGCAAATTCGATGGCCTGATCAAGGCTCTTGACCTTAACCAAAGGCAGGACTGGGCCGAAGCTTTCTTCGTGAACAACAATATTGCTTTGGGCTACGTCACCCAGGATGGTGGGCTCATACCACGCGCCACCTTCAAAGCCTGCTACCAGAGCCCGTTTGCCCCCGCACAAGACCTTAGCGCCCTGCTCGACCGCCTGTTCAACCAGATGGTTGATACGATTAACTTCACGCTCATTAACCAATGGCCCCATATTGGCACCATCCGTCATAGGATCGCCGATCTTAAGGGTTCTCGATTTTTCGAGGAATTTTTCTACAAAAACATCATAAATGCCTTCGTGAATATAAACACGTTCTGCACAGGTACAAATCTGACCGCTATTGGCAAAGCGCGTATCCATCAAGGCGTGAACGGCCTGATCAATGTCGGCATCATCCATAACAATAAAGGGGGCCTTGCCACCCAGTTCCAGCATAGCCGGAATGAGCTTGGCGGCGGCGATAGCATTAATAGCCAAACCGGCACGCGTACTGCCCGTCATGGTAATCATGCGCGTAATCGGATGCTCGCACAAAACCTTGCCAACACTTAAGCCCGTGCCATTGACGATGTTCAACACGCCTGCCGGTATGCCGGCAGCATTAGCGATACGACCAAGTTCCAGCGTTGCCAGTGGCGTTTCTTCGGTCGGCTTTAGTACCATGGTATTGCCGGTAATCAGCGCAGGGCCAATCTTACGACCCGCCAAGGCCAACGGGAAGTTCCAGGCTGTGATACCTAAAACCACGCCGCGCGGCACCTTATGGATATAGATTTTTTCGTCTTCTATGTCCGATGGCAGAATATCGCCCGATATAGTCAAGGCATTATCGCAGGCATAGTCAATAAAGCTGGCCGTAGCGTCGACTTCGACATAGGCCAGTCCCAGAGTCTTGCCCTGCTCTTGCACAAGCAAACGTGCCAATGCTTCTTTTTCGGCACGAATTAGGGCCGCAAAACGGCGCAGAATTTCCGCCCGTTTGCGGGCCGTCAAGCGCGCCCAAGGCTTTTGCGCGCGCTTGGCGGATTCGAGCGCGGCAACAGCATCTGCTTCACACCCCAGAGGTATTTGCCCGATCAGCTTACCGGTGATC
>JBAWDM010000198.1:0-9790 GCA_049590735.1 Asticcacaulis sp.
GATGGCAGCCTGTTGCTGCCATCCAATCATTTTGCTCAAACGCCGCAGGGCGCCTCGCAAAAGCTCGGGCGGCCGCTTGGCCTTGCCAGAGTATATACACACTCTGGAAACTGCATATAAAACGCCATCACTTTGCTCAAACGCCGCAGGGCTCCTCGCAAAAGCTCGGGCGGCCGCTTGGCCTTGCCAGAGTATATACACACTCTGGAAACCGCATATAAAACGCCATGACCTTTCTGTTTTCGAGAATAAACGGCAATTTGATACAAATTGCCGCAAGTTCCTGCGAATCAGAGGCAATCGCTTGACCCGGCACGGGCATAAATGATAATCATTCTCAGCTGCTGAGAGTGACATTATTCTATGAAACTGACCGAATTGCCCGCCTTTGCCCCCGCCTTTGTGACCAGCGTAGCCGATATCACCGAAGGCGACCTGATCAGCCTGCGTCTGCGCGAACTGGGCTTTGTCGACGGTGAGCCGGTCACAATTGTCGGTCGCGGGCCTGTCGGCGCCGATCCTTTGCTGGTTCAGATCGGCTTTACGCGCTTTGCCCTGCGCCGCTCCGAGGCCGCGCGGGTTCAGGTCACGCCTGAAAAGGCCGCCTGATGGACACCTTAACTCTGGCGCTGGTCGGCAATCCCAATTGCGGCAAGACCGCCCTTTTCAACCAATTGACCGGCGCGCGCCAAAAGGTCGCCAACTATGCCGGCGTCACGGTTGAACGCAAGGAAGGCCATTTCACCGCCCCATCCGGCCGTAAAATACAGGTGCTGGATCTGCCCGGAACCTACAGCCTTGAGGCCATGGGGCCGGATGAGATCATCACCCGCGATGTCTGTCTGGGCCGTCGCCCCGATGAGGCTATACCGGATGTGATTGTCTGCGTGGCCGATGCGACAAACCTGCGCCTGCATTTGCGCTTTGTGCTTGAGGTTAAACGACTGGGCCGACCGATGGTTCTGGCGCTCAACATGATGGATGCTGCCAAACAACGCGGCATTCAGATTGACCGCGCTGCCCTTGAGGCTGAGCTGGGCATGCCGGTCATTGAAACCATCGCCGTCAAGGCCGGTGGCGCGCGCGATCTGATTGCGCATCTTGATGGCAATCACGCCCCGCATATCGCAGAACAGACACCGGAAACCGGCGACCTGCACGGCGAAGTGCGCCGCATCTTACAATCCGCCGTCACCATGCCTTCGCGCACCTCCGCCATAGATGACCGGCTGGATCGCATTCTGATCCATCCGGTGTTTGGCCTGATCCTGCTGGTGGCCATCATGTTTGTGGTGTTTCAGGCCGTCTTTACCTGGGCGACACCGGCCATGGACGCGATCGAATGGAGCATGGCGCGTCTGGGCGATATTGTCACCACCGGCATGCCTGAGGGCCTGTTGCGCAGCTTTATAGCCGATGCCCTGATCGGGGGCTTAGGCTCTGTGATCGTCTTTTTGCCGCAGATCATCATCCTGTTCTTCTTTATTCTGGTACTTGAGGAATCCGGCTATCTGCCGCGCGCCGCCTTTTTGCTGGATAATCTGATGTCTAAGGCGGGCCTGACGGGGCGCTCCTTTATCCCGCTCCTCTCCAGCCACGCCTGCGCCATTCCGGGCATTATGGCGACCCGCAGCATCCATGATATACGCGACCGGCTGACCACCATCATGATCGCGCCGCTCATGACCTGTTCGGCGCGCATACCCGTCTATACCCTGCTGATCAGCGCCTTTGTCCCCGAACAAAAGCTTTGGGGTGTGATAAGCTTTCGCGGTCTGTTGCTGTTTGGTATGTATGTTATCGGCATAACTGGCGGGCTTTTGGTGTCGTGGGTGATGGGCCTGCTGCGCAAGGACAAGAGCGAACATCCATTGATCATGGAACTGCCCTCCTATCGCCTGCCCTCGCTGCGCAATCTGGCCTTAGGTCTGGCTGAGCGCGCCATGATCTTTATCCGCCGCATTACCGGCATTATCTTCTTTGCCAATACGATGTTGTGGGCATTAACGACCTTTCCGGGCAAGCCTGAAGGGGGCACAATGCCCGATATCGACTATTCCGTCGCCGGCATGATCGGGCATTTCCTGCAACCTGTCTTTGCGCCGCTTGGTTTCAACTGGCAGATTTGCGTGGCCCTTATTCCGGGGCTGGCGGCGCGCGAAGTGGCCGTGTCGGCGCTGGGCACCGTCTATGCCGTATCGGGCAGCGACGATGTCGTGGCCCAGCAGTTGAGCGGCCTGATCGCAACCCAGTGGTCTTTAGCCACCGCCCTGTCGCTTTTGGCGTGGTACGTATTTGCGCCGCAATGTTTGTCGACACTGGCGGTCATCAAACGTGAAACCAATAGCTGGGCCTTTGTCGGCATCACCACTGGCTATCTGTTCGGACTGGCCTATATGGCTTCACTCATCACCTATCAAATCGTTTCGAGGCTGATATGAGCATCTATAGCGTCTTTCAGGCCGTCATCGTCACCGCCATTGTCGCCTATTGCTTTGTGCGGTTGATGCAAAAACTGCTGCCCGCCCAAAGCCATGCCTTTCAGGTGTTTATATCGCGCACACTGAACCGCAAAGCCATGCCGTCCGCCGTGCAATCGCTTGGCCAAAAGCTACAGCCCGCTCAGGCCCCTGAGGTTGGCTGCGCGAGTGGTTGCGGATCCTGTAAAGGCTGTTCGATCAGCTATGAGCCCAAGGGTTAATGCGCGCCGGCTTTCGGCAGATAGGTCTTGTCGAACTGCCCCACCTTATCGACCAGCGTGCTGCACGCTTCTGACAGACCCACCACATTCACCTCAGCGCCCGCCTTGCGATAACGGAAGACGGCCTTGTCGATGGCTTCCACGGCCGTCAAATCCCAGATACGCGCGTGACTCAGGTCAATTTCCACCGTATTTGGGTGGCCATGAAATTCAAAGCCCGTAGTGAACAGATCGGCCGAGACAAAAAACACCTGACCGTGCACTTCATATCTCTGGAATGACTCATCGCCCGTGTCGATGCGCTCAACCGATACCAGACGCGACACCTTGGTGGCAAAGAAAAGCGCGCTTAAGATTACCCCCGCGACAACGCCCTTGGACAGATCATGGGTCAGCACCACCGTCACGGTCGTGACAATCATCACTATGTTCGACTGCATGGGTGTGGTGCGTAAACGCAGGATCGAGCCCCAGTCAAACGTGCCGATCGACACCATGATCATGACGGCCACCAGGGCCGCCATCGGAATCTGCGCCACCCAGGTGTGAAGCACCAGCATTAAAAACAGCAAAAACAACCCGGCCCACAGGGTCGATAAACGCCCGCGGCCACCCGATGAGACATTGATCACGGTTTGACCAATCATGGCGCAGCCCGCCATGCCACCAAAGAAGGGCGAGATGATATTGGCAATGCCCTGACCACGCGCTTCCTGATTTTTATCCGAAGCCGTATCGGTCATGTCATCGACAATATTGGCCGTCATCAGCGTTTCCAACAGCCCGACAAAGGCCAGAGTGGCCGAAATCGGCGCAATGATCGTCAGGGTTTCCCAGGTCAGAGGCACGGCCGGGATATGAAATAATGGAAACGCGGTCGGCATCTGGCCCATATCGCCCACCGTATGCACATCCAGCTTTAGCCACAGGGTCAGGCCGGTAATGACCAAGATGGCAATAAGCGGTGATGGCACAGCCTTAGTGATGTAGGGAAAGCCATAGATGATGACCAAACCACCCGCCACCAACGCATAGGTCGGCAGGCTGACGCCAATCAGTTCCGGCAATTGCGCCATAAAGATCAGAATGGCCAGCGCATTGACAAAACCGGTCATGACGGAGCGCGACACAAATTTGATCAGCCCCCCCAGCCTGATGACGCCAATGATTATTTGAAACACGCCCGTTAATATGCTGGCCGCAAACAGATATTGCAGGCCGTGGTCCTTCACCAAAGTTACCATCAGCAGCGCCATGGCGCCGGTCGCGGCCGAAATCATAGCCGGACGGCCACCAACGAAAGAAATAGTGACGGCGATAATGAAGGAGGCATATAGGCCGACCGCCGGATCAACACCGGCGATGATCGAAAAGGCAATCGCTTCGGGGATCAACGCCAAAGCGACCACTGTGCCCGACAACAGATCCTTGCGCGGATTGCAAAACCATTCGCGCGCATAATGTGAGCGCTTAAGTGAGGCCAATGACAGCATGAAAACAACCTTATGAAATTTATTTGACACGATACCAATGGCGCTGACGTCGCGCAGGCGCGATGCAGGTCTTTGAGTCATGAAGATATCGTATGGGGGTCTAAAGAATGGTTCGGGGGATCGGCGCCCGAAATAGCCACCCGGATAACCGGGTCCTGTCTTCAGCACAGGCTATAGCCGTAATCCGCCTTATTTCGCAAGGGCAAAAATTTCATGCCGCCCATGCCGCACCCAAGCCCTTGCGGTCAGACGGCCTTTCGTAATACCAAGGACGCTATCGTCATCTGACTCGTGAGCCCTCTATGCCCAACACAGCCCCTACGACCTGCATCCAGTTTATGCGCTGGGAGGGCAATACCGACCTGCCTTTGCCGAAATATGCCACGGAAGGGGCCGCCGGTTTTGATTTTCAGGCGGCAGTGACGCAAACCGTAACCCTGATGCCGGGCGAAAGACGTTTGATCCCCACCGGATTCGCCGTGGCCCTGCCGCAGGGCTATGAGCTGCAAATCCGCCCGCGCTCCGGTCTGGCCGTCAAGTTCGGCATTTCCATGGTCAATACACCGGGCACGGTCGATTGCGATTACCGGGGTCTGGTGTCGGTCTGCCTGATCAATCACGGCTCAGAGCCCTTTGTCATCAACCGTGGCGACCGCATCGCGCAGGGCGTGATCGCAGCCGCTCCGCAATTTGTTCTGAAAGAGGTGACCTCCTTGTCGGAAACGACACGCGGCGCGGGCGGTTTTGGCTCAACCGGCACTTAAACGCTTAAAAGCCTAACACGTCCTGCATGTCATAGAGGCCGGCCGACTGCTTCTGGCCCCATTGTGCCGCCTGAATGGCGCCACGCGCAAACAAGGTGCGGTCGCGGGCCGAATGCGACAGGGTGATGATCTCATCTTCTGAGACAAAACTGGCGCTGTGTTCACCGACAATGCCGCCACCGCGCATGACCGAAAAGCCGATATCGCCCGTTTTGCGCGCACCGGTAATGCCGTCACGTGCCGCCACCCTGACCTCCCGAAGATGAACGCCGCGACCCTGTGCCGCCGCTTCGCCCAGCATCAGGGCCGTGCCCGATGGCGCGTCGAGCTTACGTTTATGGTGGGCCTCAAAGATTTCAATATCCCAGTCTTCGGCCTTCAGGCGCGCACTGGCTTGCTTCAGCAGGCCCATCAAAAGATTGACACCTAAGGAAAAATTACCCGCCTTGATGATGATGACCTGATCGGCAAACAAAGCCAGCTTCTGTTCCTGCTCATGGGTAAAGCCCGTTGAGCCAATCACATGCACCACAGGGCGCGGACGGCTCAGACCTTCGCTGGCGCAGGCGGCGCACAGCGCCAAAGAGGCTTCGGGCGTGGAAAAATCAATGACGACATCGCTGCGGGTCAGATCGGGCCGCTCACCCTGATCAAATTGCGCCGATATGGTGTGATCGCCCTCAGTCAATACACGCGCCACGGCCTGACCCATGCGGCCCTTGGCGCCATTAATGGCAAAACGTGTGGATGTGACCATGACAAACCCCTGAAGCGCTTAGGCAATCCCTGCTGATTAGGCCTAACCGAATAGGCATAAGCGCAGGCTGGGTCAAGTAAAGCGAAAAATCCGCGCTGACAACTGGCCTGTATGGCCGAAATCCGGCACTTCATAGGCGGCTATGGCAGAAAGACGATCGACAGGCAGGTATTTACGCCCCATATCGCCGACCACAATCTCAATCCCCGCCGCATGACAACAACTCAGGAAAGCCGTGACCTTTTGCGCCGTCTCCGCTTCGTAAAACAGATCACCCACCAAAATCAGCTCGACATCCGGCACAGGGCCTTGCGTCAGATCGCCCGCGCACGCTTCAATCCCCACCTGATTGGCTTCGGCATTCAGACCTAAGGCGACAAGCGCGCGGGGGTCGGTGTCGGACGCCATCACGTAAGCCGCGCCGCATTTGGCGGCGGCAATGGCCACCACACCGGAACCCGTACCCAGATCGAGTACGCGGCGTCCTTTGACAAGCGCATTATGATCGAAAATATAGCGCGCCAGAACTGTACCACCGGCCCAATGATAGGCCCAATAGGGCGGCCCGCCATCGCCCGTCATAAGCTGCGACAAGCCACTGCCGGCATGGGCGCGATATAATAAAATATCGGGCACAGCCTCCGCCGGTTCCAGCCGCAGACGCGTTTTAATCAGGCGGGCTATGTCCAATCAGGCCACCCTATTGTGTCGCGCCGCCTGTGATGTCTTCCCAGAACCGCTTGGCCTTATGCACAAAGCCCTGACTGGCGGCATAGGACTGCTCTTCGGCCAGGGTAGCAAATTCCTGCATCAGTTCTTTTTGGCGCGCCGTCAGATGTTTTGGCGTTTCGATAAACAGCTCAACAATCAGATCGCCCTTGTGGCGCGAGTTCAGCACGGGCATGCCACGGCCCTTAAGCTTGACCTTATGGCCGGTTTGCGCACCCTCAGGAATATTGACCTGAAGCTTGCATTGGCCATCGCAGTTTTCGCCGCCCATCAGGCACGGCACTTCGATATCACCGCCCAAAACAGCCGTCGACATCGGCACAGGAATGGAACAATGCAGATCGGCCCCGTCGCGTTCAAATATATCGTGGTCGATCAGGCTCAGGAAAATATAGAGATCACCCTTGGGCCCGCCACGCGCGCCCGCCTGACCTTCGCCCTTCAGCAGGATGCGTGCGCCTTCGTCGACACCGGCGGGGATGCGCACCTTAAGGTCTTTATCCTTACGCACCTGACCGTGGCCCCGGCAATTCGAGCAGGGATCCTTGATCGTCTGGCCCTGACCGTTACAGGACGGGCAGGTACGTTCAACCGCAAAGAAACCGTTGGAGGCGCGCACGCGGCCCTGACCGCCGCAGGTATTACAGGTGGTGGGTTTGGTGCCGGGCTTAGCGCCTGAACCGTTACAGACTTCGCAGGTCAAGGTCGTGGGGATGGTCAGTTCGACCTCAGCGCCACGATAGGCCTGCTCTAAGGTGATTTCATAATCCGCCCGCACATCCGCGCCGCGCTGCGCGCCCTGAGGGCCGCGTCTTTGCTGTTGCTGGCCGAAAATATCGCCGAACATTTCCGAGAAAATGTCTTCGACGTTCGAGAAGCCCTGCGCTCCGCCGCCAAAACCGCCACCGCCAAAGCCGCCTTGCTGGCCATCGACACCGGCGTGGCCATAACGGTCATAGGCGGCGCGTTTTTGCGGGTCGCTTAGCACACCGTAAGCTTCATTGACCTCTTTAAAGCGCGCCTCGGCCCCGTCGTCGCCCTGATTGCGGTCAGGGTGATGTTCCATGGCCTTTTTACGAAAGGCCGATTTGAGGACAACCTCATCGACGGTCCGTTCAACCTGCAGAACTTCGTAATAACAACGCTTGCTCATAATGCTCGCCCCGATGCCTGAGCCGCATTCGCCGCATCATACGGTTTTTGGCTTGCATCTGTTCGTTTTGTGAAAGATTTCTTCCGGAAGATGAGCGGCAGGTCATGACAACCCGCCGCTTCTGTCTTCACGAGGGCTAACCCCTCCGATGGAAGCGGCGCAACAGATGAAAAACATGTCTGTTGCGCGCTCATGGCAAGGCCCTTAGGCTTTTTTGCCGTCGTTCGCGCCGTCAACTTCTTCGAAGTCGGCATCGACGACATTATCGTCTTCGGCTGTGCCGGTCGGCTCAGCTTCATCTTCGCCCTCTGCCGATTGCGCGGCATACATGGCTTCACCCAGCTTCATAGAGGCGGTCATCAGGGTCTGATGCTTCGTCTTGATGTCCTCAGGGTCTTCGGCTTCGATGGCTTCCTTAAGACCGGTGATGGCGGCTTCGATCTCAGCCTTGTCACCTTCGGAAACCTTAGAACCAAAGTCCTTAAGCGCCTTTTCGGTCGAGTGGATCAACGCATCAGCCTGATTGCGGGCTTCGATCAGGGCTTTGCGCTTTTCGTCCTCAGCCTTATTGGCTTCGGCATTCTTAATCATTTCTTCGATCTCAGCATCCGACAGACCGCCATTGGCCTGAATGCGGATCGAATGTTCCTTATTCGTGGCCTTATCCTTGGCGTGAACCTGAACAATACCGTTGGCGTCGATGTCAAACGTGACTTCGATCTGCGGCACACCCCGCGGTGCGGGCGGAATGCCCTGCAGGTCGAACTGACCCAGCAGCTTGTTGTTTTCCGCGATCGGACGCTCACCCTGGAAGCAGCGGATGGTCACAGCCGACTGATTATCCGCCGCCGTCGAGAAGGTCTGCGACTTCTTGGTCGGGATGGTCGTGTTGCGCTCAATGAGCGGTGTGAACACGCCGTTCAGGGTCTCAATACCCAGCGTCAGAGGCGTCACGTCCAGCAACAGGACGTCTTTGACGTCGCCTTGCAGAACACCGGCCTGAATGGCGGCGCCCAGAGCCACGACTTCATCCGGGTTCACACCCTTATGCGGTTCGCGGCCAAAGAAGGCCTTCACGGCCTCAACCACCTTAGGCATGCGGGTCATGCCACCGACCAGAACGACTTCGTCAATATCCGCCGCCTTAAGACCGGCATCCTTCAGCGCCTGCTGGCAAGGGCCAACCGTGCGGGCGATCAGGTCTTCGACCAGGCTTTCCAGCTTGGCGCGGGTCAGTTTCAGGTTCAGGTGCAACGGGCCCGACGCGTTCATCGAGATAAACGGCAGGTTCAGGTCATATTGCGTAACGGTCGACAATTCCTTCTTGGCCTTTTCGGCTTCTTCCTTGAGGCGTTGCAGGGCCAGCTTATCGGTGCGCAGATCGACGCCGTTTTCTTTTTTGAATTCGTCAGCCAGATAGTCAACGACCCGCATGTCGAAGTCTTCACCGCCAAGGAAGGTATCGCCATTGGTCGATTTGACTTCAAAGACGCCATCGCCAATTTCCAGAACCGAGACGTCGAACGTGCCGCCGCCCAGATCGTAAACGGCGATCTTCTTGCCGTCATTCTTGTCCATACCATAGGCAAGTGCCGCAGCGGTCGGCTCATTGATAATACGCAGAACTTCAAGACCAGCAATCTTGCCGGCATCCTTAGTGGCCTGACGTTGGGCATCGTTAAAATAGGCGGGAACCGTGATAACCGCTTGGGTGACGGTTTCGCCAAGGTAAGCTTCGGCGTCTTCCTTCAGCTTTTGCAGAATAAAGGCCGAGATTTGTTGCGGCGAGTAATCCTTGCCGTGCGCCTTAACCCAGGCATCGCCCGTTGAGCCCTTGACGATGTCATAAGGGACCATGCCCTTATCCTTTTGCACCATTGGATCCGTATAGGGGCGGCCGATCAGGCGCTTGATGGCGAAAAGGGTGTTGGAGGGGTTTGTGACGGCCTGACGCTTGGCGGGCTGGCCAACCAGACGCTCAGAATCGTCAACAATGGCGACCACCGAAGGTGTGGTGCGCACGCCTTCTGCGTTTTCGATGACCTTAGGGGCCTTGCCGTCCATGACGGCCACGCAGGAATTGGTGGTGCCTAAGTCGATACCGATAATTTTAGCCATGAGTTTCAGTCTGCTCCGTTAAGGCGAATGGTCTGTTGCGGCCTTATGTGAGGCAAGCGCCGCGAATGTCCATCC
>JBAWDM010000199.1:0-2138 GCA_049590735.1 Asticcacaulis sp.
TTGCTGGCGCGCGTTCTGGTCAGTCCGGCGCAGGTGTTTTTGCTGGACGAGCCGCTGATTGCGCTGGATCCGGCCTGGCAGAGGCAGGTTTTGATCCGCCTCAAGGAACGCGCGGATGCCGGTCAGACCGTGATCCTCAGCCTGCATGACCTGCATCTGGCCGCGCAGTTTGCCGACACTGTGATGCTGATGCATAAGGGCCGTCTGGTGAAGGTGGACACACCCGAAAAAGTCTTTACCCGTAAGCTTCTGGCCGATGTGTTCAACCTGAAAGGCGAACTGGTCAAGGGGGAAGAGCCACGCCTTCTGCGTCTGGAAAGCCAGCCCCTGTTGTCGCTTAAGGCTTAGGCGGCACAGTCATGGGTTTCATGACCGGCTTGTCGCCCAGACCCGGCGGCCGTGCGGCCTGTCCTTTCGTGTAGTCCAGATAGCCGATCGGGGCCTCAGGCGCGCCGGAATCGTCATCATCGCCATTGGTGCCAATAGGGCCGACATAACCGCGTGTAATATCCGCCATGGCCGTCAGCGGGGCGGTGCCACCATTGAGTCGGGCGCGATAGACCCGCATGTTTTCGGTCACGCGCATCATATAGTTGCGGGTTTCGGTAAAGGGGTGACACTCAATAAAGAAAAGCGCATCGGCACCGTCACCACGCGGATCGCCGCAGGTGCTGATCCATGTGCTCATGCGGCTGGGCCCGGCATTATAACCGGCCGCTGTCATAATATAGGAGCCGTCAAAACGATCCACCAGCTCACCCAAATGATAGGTGCCGAGCGTCATATTATAGTCAGGTTCATAGAGGCTGGCATCGCTATAGCTGAGGCCCAGTCGTCTGGCGACCGCGCGGGCCGTGGACGGGATAAGCTGCATCATGCCCCGCGCATTGGCCCCGGAACGCACGGTAGGATCAAAGCTTGATTCCTGACGGGTAATGGCCATAACAAAGGCTTTTTCAGGCCCCGGCACATCGGGCACGGACCGGACAGGATAGGCGCGCTCAGGCAGGTAAAATCCGCGCTGCATCGAGACGCGCGCCACCTTCATGGCCATGAGTTGCGTATCATATTGCCCCACCAGATCGACCAGAAGCGCTTCTTCTTCGGCATTGGGCAGGATATCATCGAGGTTTAAAACAAGGGCGCGGAACAGATCAATCTCCCCCAGACTGCCCAGCAGGCGGACGGCCTTAACCTGATCGCGGCTTTCAAACCGCGCGCGATCCGCCGCCGTCGGGATGGGGTCTTTGCCGAGCGTAATGGTTTTGATACCGGCTTTTTCCGCCGCCATCTGACCATAGAAGGCATAGATATATTGGCTGCCTTTTAGATAATAGGCCTTCGCCGTGGCGGCATCTGCCGGATTGCCGGTGGCGGCGGGCCGGTTGCGCGCCTCATAGGCCCGACCCAGCCAGTAATAGGCGCGGCCCAGCGTGATGGGGGAGGTGCCGGCCGTGGATAAGGCCTGAAAATGCTTGATGGCCAGATCGGCATTGTTGAGCTTGATCAGGGCGATCCAACCGGCAAAAAACTCAGCCTCTGCCATGCTTTCGCCGGGCTCAAAGCCGCCGCCATTCATAGCATCATAGGCAGCCGTATAGTTGCGCGCCTTAAGGGCGTTTTTGAAATAACCCAGCCGCAGCGAATAGAGCTGGCTGGCGGCATCCGGACTGAGGGCGGCAGAGGGCAGATCGGGCAATACGCCATAACCCAAAGTCTCCAGCCCCTTGCCATACAGGTATTTGGCGCGCGCAAAGGCCAAAGTTCTATTGTGCGGATCGCCCGCCAAAGCCGCCTGATACAGGCTGTCGCTGCTGGCAGCACTGCTGCGCATGGCAATAACCGCATTGGCGATGGCGGTTTGCTGCGCATCGACATAGGCGGTCATATCGCGAATGTCCTGCGAACTGCCCCTTTGGAAATTGATCTCAAGGCAGGTCAGGCGGGCCTTATGGTCATCCGGCGTCAGATAGCTGCCAAAGGCCTGATAGAAAGTGGACTGCGGCACGGAGTCAAATATCTTGGTGCGCCACCAGCTTTTGGCCAGTGCGCGCGCCTCAGGGGTGCGTCCAACGGCGGCATAGGCGGTGATCAGCGCCATGGCGCCTTCGGTCGTGAGTGGCGGCGCGCCTTTGAAC
>JBAWDM010000200.1:0-2806 GCA_049590735.1 Asticcacaulis sp.
GTCTCCGTTTTTGCTTTTTTTGCCGCCTCTATTTCATCAGCAGTCGGCAGGGCGGCAGGGCGCGCATTGGCCACCACAACCTCTGACTCTGCCGCCAAAGCGGGCAAATTGCCACAAAGCGCTATAACGCCCGAGGCCAGAACAAAACCAAGCAGATAACGAGACGCAACCATGAGCCATCCTCCGATTCCGCCACATTGACCTGCGGCTGTAGCGAAATTATGACCTTAATCTATCCGACGCGAAAAGTCACCTGCGGGCTAGATGTCCACATTCAGCTTGCGGGCCAGAGACAGGATTTCATTGCGCAAAGACCCATTGGAACTGCTCATCAGCTTAGTGATGGCTTTATTCGCCGCCTCGCGGTCGCATGACAGGATCATGCGTTTGACCTGACCGATACCGGCGGGCGGCATGGACAGGCGTTCAAAACCCAGCGCCACCAGCACAAAGGCCTCAAGCGGACGACCCGCAATCTCGCCACACACTGATACCGGTGTGCCGGAATCCTTAGCGGCCTTCTGGATCATGGAAAGCGCCGTCAAAAAAGGCGGCGACAAGGGGTCATAGCGATCCGACATCTTAGGATTGGTACGATCGGCGGCAAACAGATATTGCTGAAGATCATTGGTGCCAACCGAAGCAAAATCCACCAGAGGCAATAACGCATCAAGATGGAACAAAAGGGACGGGCATTCGATCATGGCCCCGACACGCAGCAGGGACGGCAGGGCACGGCCACGGCGCTTGGCCCAGGCCATTTCAATATCGACCATTTCGCGCGCCTGACGGAATTCGTCAATCGAGGCCACCATAGGGAACATGATGCGCAATTCGCGCCCCGCCGCCGCTATGATCAGGGCCCGCAACTGCATGCGCAAAAGTGCCGGACGATCCAGACCCATGCGGATGGCGCGCCAGCCCAGCGCCGGATTTTCTTCGCGCTCCATCTCCATATAGGGCAGTATCTTATCGCCGCCTAAATCAAGCGTACGGAAGGTCACAGGGCGATTACCGGCTCCGTCCATAATGCGTTTATACAGCTCGGTCTGGCGGTTCAGACGCGGCAGATCATCCGACACCATGAACTGAAATTCCGTGCGGAACAGACCAATCCCCTCCGCGCCGGTTTCATTCATAATCTCGATGTCAAATTCCAGACCTGCATTCATCAACAATGTAACGCGGCCACCATCAAGGGTGACGGCAGAGACATCCTTAATCTTGCTGAACTCAGCCCGTCTTTGGGTGCGCACATCAATACGCGCCGTTGCCGCCTCTATTATATCGGGACGCGGCCGCAAATACGCCTCGCCCGTTTCACCATCGACAATGACCAGATCGCCCTGCGACACCCGGTCACGCAAGGACGGCAAACGACCCACGCACGGAATTTGCAGGGCCCGCGCCACAATGGCGGCATGGTTAGAGGCCGAGCCTTCTTCGAGCAGGATGCCCTTAAGCCGCGTACGGTCATATTCCAGCAGATCCGCCGGCCCCAGATCGCGCGCCACCAGAATGGAATCTTCGGGAATCTCGCGGGTGGTGGTTTTGACCCCCGCCAAAACACGCAACAAACGATTGGCCAGATCTTCGAGATCATGCAGCCGTTCGCGCATATAGGCATCACGCGCATTGTTCAGCTTGGCGCGCTGTTCGTTACGCACACGATCCACCGCCGCCTCAGCCGTCAGGCCATTGCGTACCGCTTCGGTCAGATTGCGCACCCAACTGGTGGAATGCGCAAACATGCGATAGGTTTCCAGCACGTCAAACGTAGGCCCCGCCAGCCCGTGCGTGCCTTCGAACATCTCATCTATCTGTTCGCGCAGCGCCACGATCGCATCATGCAGACGCGCCTCTTCGGCCGCCGGATCGTCGCTCAGCAGGTGATCGGACGTCACCGGCACTTCGTGCAGGATGACCGTGCCCAGCGAAATGCCGTCGGCAAAAATAGACCCCTTCAGCCGCTCCGGCTTTTGCGGCGCCAGTTCGATGTCTTTGAGTTCTTCAAGGCCGACCAGTTGCCCGGCGGTGACGATTTCCGCCAGCACCATGGCGATGATCTGAAGATCCTCGACCTCATCCTCTTCGTAGCGCCGTGACGCCATATTCTGCACGACCAGCACCCCGACCGTACGGCCACCGCGCAACAGGGGTACACCCAGAAAGGCCCGATACGGGTCTTCGCCGGTTTCCGGCCGGTAAGAAAAGCTGGGATGGTTGGGCGCATCCATCAGGTTGATGGGCACACCGGCGCGCGCCACCTCACCCACCAGACCTTCGGACATGCGCATGCGCGTTTTGTGAACCGCGTCGGCGTTCAGGCCTTCGGTGGCAAAGAGTTCCAGTTCTTCGGAGGTGCGGCGCAGATAGATGGAGCAGACCTCAGCCACCATGCTGGAGGCAATAATGCGCACCACCGTATCCAGTCGCGCCTGAGCCGACTGGCCCTCCTCCATGGTTTCGCGGATTTGACGCAGCAGGCCACGCTGGCCGCGCACCGGCGCACCGGGAGCTTTACCCATTCCGTCGTATGAACCCGGCTTTACCACATCACGTCCTTTAGACCTGTCATCCCTCATAGCTTGCGGCGCTTTTGCAGCCCTGTCCAGAGCCGTCCGTCAAAAAGCCACTATGGGGCTGTGGTCATTTATAGCCCACAAACAAAAACTTAAACTGAAATACGGCCTGCATGTAACGGCAGATTTCAGTCTGAGCTTTGTTTGTGTAGGGCTTTTAAGCGCCGATCTGATCCAGCCCATATGCCGCATGCAGGGCGCGCACAGCCAGTTCGGTATAGGCT
>JBAWDM010000201.1:0-9430 GCA_049590735.1 Asticcacaulis sp.
GCATAAGCCCCAGCGCCCTGAAAAATCAGAAGGCGGTAAAAAGTTTCGTCTGGCGGCCCCGTATGAGCCGGCCGGGGATCAGCCGACCGCTATTGCCGATCTGCTGGCGGGGATTAAAGATCACGAACAGGATCAGGTTCTGCTGGGGGTCACCGGTTCCGGCAAGACCTTTACCATGGCCAAGATCATCGAGCAGACTCAGCGTCCGGCTTTGATTATGGCGCATAACAAGACCTTGGCGGCGCAGCTCTATTCCGAGTTCAAGGCCTTTTTCCCTGATAATGCGGTCGAATATTTCGTCTCCTATTATGACTATTACCAGCCCGAAGCCTATGTGCCGCGCACGGACACCTTTATTGAAAAGGATTCGTCGATCAATGAGCAGATCGACCGGATGCGCCATTCGGCGACGCGGGCCGTGCTGGAACGTGATGATGTGATCATTGTCGCCTCGGTGTCGTGCATCTACGGTATAGGTTCGGTTGAAACCTATACGGCCATGACCTTTGAGCTGAAGGTGGGGCAGACGATTGACGAGGCGCAGTTGCGTGCCGATCTGGTGGCGCTTCAGTATAAGCGTAATGATCAGGCCTTTGAGCGCGGCACCTTCCGGCGGCGCGGCGATGTCATTGAAATCTTCCCGGCCCACTATGAGGATCGCGCCTGGCGGATCAATATGTTTGGCGATGAGATTGAATCCATGCAGGAGTTCGATCCGTTGACCGGCAAGAAGATGGCCGATTTGCAGGACCTCAAAGTCTATGCCGCCAGCCACTATGTGACGCCGCGACCCACGCTTAATCAGGCGGTGGGGCGTATCAAGGCGGAGCTGAAACAGCGCCTTGAGCAGTTGCGCGCCGAGGGCAAGCTTTTAGAAGCGCAACGCCTTGAGCAGCGCACCACTTTTGACATCGAGATGATCGAAGCCACGGGCGCGTGTGCCGGTATTGAAAACTACTCGCGCTATCTGACCGGCCGCGGGCCGGGAGAGCCGCCGCCGACCTTTTTTGAATATCTGCCTGAAAACGCCCTGTTGTTTGTTGATGAAAGCCACGTGTCGGTGTCCCAAATTGGTGGCATGTATCGTGGCGACTTTGCGCGCAAATCTGTGCTGGCCGAATATGGCTTCCGCCTGCCGTCCTGCATGGATAACCGTCCGCTCAAGTTTGAGGAATGGGACGCCATGCGCCCGCAATCCATCTATGTGTCGGCGACCCCCGGCAAGTGGGAGATGGAACGCACGCAAGGTGTCTTTGCCGAGCAGGTCATTCGCCCGACCGGCCTGATTGATCCGCCGGTTGAGATCAGGCCCGTCAGCAAGACCGCGACAGGGGAAAGCTTCAGTCAGGTCGATGATGTCATGGCCGAGGTGCGAGAGGTGGCCAAACAGGGCTATCGCTCGCTGGTCACCGTGCTGACCAAGAAGATGGCGGAGAATCTGACCGACTATATGCATGAGCAGGGCATACGTGTGCGCTATATGCACTCTGATATTGATACGCTGGAACGGATTGAGATTATCCGTGACCTGCGGCTGGGGGCGTTTGATGTATTGATCGGTATCAATCTGCTGCGGGAAGGGCTCGATATTCCCGAATGTGGTTTTGTGGCCATTCTGGATGCCGATAAGGAAGGCTTTCTGCGGTCAGAGACCTCGCTGATCCAGACGATTGGCCGCGCCGCGCGCAATGTCGATGGCCGTGTTATCCTGTATGCCGACCGGATGACCGGCTCGATGGAACGGGCTTTGGCCGAGACAGGCCGCCGCCGTGACAAGCAGATGGCCTTTAATGCCGAACACAATATCACGCCCGAATCGGTCAAGCGCGGTATCGCCGATGTCATGAATAGCCCCTACGAAAAGGGTGACCGGGTGCAGTATCCGATGGGGATTGCCGAAAAAGACTCCAAGCCGTTCCTGGGGTCTAATTTCCAAGCCACCTTGCGCGATCTGGAGACGCGTATGCGTGAGGCCGCCGGTAATCTGGAGTTTGAGACGGCGGCGCGCCTGCGGGACGAGATTAAGCGTTTGAAAACACTCGATCTTGAATTTGCCAAGGACATGCTTGGCGGCGATTGATATTCGGCAGCGCCCGTTAAGTATTGAGCGATAAATATATCACATCTACGCTATCCCTAATGGTTTCCTGATAGTCTGCTGCCCTCTTCAATATAGTTTCTTATGCGATTTACCGCGACTCTGCTATGATGTTACAGGTGTACAGCCCTATTTATTGGCTGTGACGGATACTGTTGCGTTTGACGATTATGTTTTCATATCGCGGGGTAAGGTAAAATGCGTAGAACAAGATTGAATGTGGTGCCACCCGTCTCTGAGGAGATGGCTATGGGTCAGGTAATGGGCGGAGATAAGGTTTTGAGCCTGCCGTCCTACAAGACTGCCTTTACGGATGATGACACGCAGATGCGTGAAACCCGCACCCAGCGTGTTCAGCGCCTGCAACGTGAAGCGCATGAACTGGCCGAGGAGCAGGTGGCCGAATTTGAAGACCTGTTGTCGGCCACTATTGCATCGGCCCGGGAAATCGCCGAGGGCGGCGATGCCTATGGGGTCGGTGCGCGAGAAATCTGTCGCCGTCTGGCTGAGGATTTGTCGAGCACAATCCAGACCCTGCATGTCATATCTAAAAAAAATAAGCGTTTGGCATAAGGGCCTGCGCATACACGGCGTTTAATCGTTCAAGTTTACATTAAAGACTGGCATGTGAGGATTTTTTATCCTAGCGTCCGGCTATTCGAACTTGGCTGAGGCTGTTTAAGGTCTGGCCGCCAGACATGTGAAGTTCGGGGCATGAGACTATGTTCCGCGCTTTCTGGCTAAGAGTGGACAGATCATGATTATGACGGGCCGCAATCCTATCATCCCGACTCAACAGACAGGCGTGGCCTTAAGTCTGCTTGTCTGCCTGATCGCCCTGAGCGGATGCCACAAGAAACCCGCACCACCGCCGACGCCTGAGCCGGAACCTGTTGTGGTGGCCAAGCCTTCAGAACCCTTGCCGCCACGTCAGCCGGGTTTGTGGCAGACCGAAGTGACAGAAGAAGGCAGTTCTGAGCCCCCGCAGGTTTTGAAGATTTGCATTGATGCCGAAACCGATCGGCATATGGGCATATTGGGTACCGATCTGTCAGGCGATAGCTGCAAGACCACCACCTATAATCAGGGGGAAGCAGGCTGGAATGTGCTGGCGGAATGTGTGGTCGGTACGGGTGTGATGACGGAATATTCCGGGTCCATTACCGGCGATGTCACCAAAGATTATACATTGAAAGTCCGTTCGCAGACGACGGGCGGCAATCTGGATCGGGTGACCAGCTATACGGTGACCTCAAAGCGGATCGGGGCGTGCCGGTCGGGTCAGAAGCCCGGCGATGTTTTGAGTGGCGGCATCAGGATGAATCTGTTTGAGATGTCCGGTCTGAAATCCGCCAAACAAAGCCAGTCCCGTCAGGATGATATGCCGCCGCCGGATGTAGTGGATTAGTTTACGGTCTAGATCAGCCAGCTCTTGCTGTTGGGCACATTGCGGTTATGCATCAGGTGATTAAAGCCCATAATGGCGCGGCCGGCCGTATAGCCCATAGCGGCCAGCAATAGCACCAGCGCCGCAACCGTCATGGCAGTGCCCATATTGTGTCGCTGCACGAAGGTATAGAAGACGCTGATGAGCAGGATGGGTACAATACTGTACCAGAAGGTCCGTTTTTGAAACTCATAATGGCTTTTCAGCCAGTCTGATGCCTTGTCCTCGGCGAAATTGGCGATCAGCATGACCACCATGGCGCTGAGGCCGAAGGTCATAACCGTAAAGAACAGCAAAGCATAGTTGATAAAGGCCACCAGTCTGGGATCCTGCCAGAGCCCGCGAAAGCCGGTCGGTTTAACGGGGGCGGGGGTTTGCTGTGTCATGATCATTATCCGGATTAAGAAGCCAGAGGATAGCTTAGTATAGCCGGGTTGCGATGCACAATCTTTTTATGGTGCGCCCGAAGCCGTTATATCCGGAATGCGTCCCAGCAGATCGGTTGTATCCAGTTGCAGGCCCATCTGATTGAGCAGTGTTGTTAGCTGGCCACGATGATGGGTTTGGTGGTTGAACACATGGCTTAAGACCAACCCCAGGGTTTTGGTGTGCGCATCGCCATTGACGCGTTTATAGGTGAGCGGGGCGGCCAGATCGGCCTCGCTCAGGCCGTTTATGTACATCTTAAACAGATGATCGAGACGCGTGCGTGCCACATTGTAATCCGCCATAGTGTCAAACACAAGCTGATCGAGGGCGGCCGGTCCGGGCATGGAGTTCAGCGTGGCCGTCTGGGTCGCATTAAGCGGCAAACGCCCCAGCCAGATCAGATCGGCCACCAGAATATGATTGAGCGTCCCCAAGACCGAGCCAAAAAACGCGCCTTTGTCTTCCAGCAGGGTATCCGCAGGCAGGGGCGTCAGCAGGGCCATCAGCTTGGCATTCATCCAGCCATTATAGTCGGTCATGAGGCTGAGGTGGTCTTTGTAGGTCAAGTTCATTGGGGTCATAGGGGGGCTTACTCCCGTGAATAGATGACACATACCCCGGCCTGATCGGCATCGCTAAGGGCTTCCGGTTTGGCAATGGAGACTTCGACGGACAAGACATGCGGTAAGCTGACCAGCATGCGGGCCAGGTCCTCAGCCAGGGTTTCGACCAGTTTGATGTGACCCAGCGCAATCAGGTCACGGGCTACCTGACCGACACGTTCGTAGTTGAGGGTGTCTTTGAGGGCCAGTATCTCGTGACGTTCGATCTCGAAGACGGCGTCGATGATAAGCGGCTGGGTGCGGCCATGTTCATGGTCATAAATGCCGATGGCAGCATCCAGACGCAGGCCTTTTACAAAAATACGGCGCGATATCAGGCTCATGCGGGCATGTCCGGCCAGTTGTTCGCAGGCAGCAGGTCGTTGAGGCTGAGGTCGGCGCGGTGGCACCAGTCGCCCAGACGCACTGGACAGGCGGCGATATCGGCCGGCGTCAGCACCACGCTGTTGGTCGGTGTTTCCTCAATCTCGAAGCGCACACAATCGAAATCGGGCAAACGGGCGGCCAGAATGGCGTTCAGCTTCATGTAGAGGGCGGTGGCGACGGCTTCGGTGGTGGGGTCGCCTTGGATAATGAGCAAACGCGGAAGCAGTTCCGGCTCGTGGCTTTGGAAATAGCCGATCATCGGATCGTCATGGCCAAGCTGAAACGCGTGATCCAGGCTGTCGTCGACAAAGGCGTGCCAGTGCCGTTTCAGGTCTGCGAAGCTGGTGGCATAGTTGGCGCTGCCCCATTGTATCTGGCGGCCGCCCTTGCTTTGCAGGTTCACCACGACAAATTCATTATGGCCATGCGGCGTCAGGCACTTCGAATTCTGATCGAAGCGCAGGCGGTGGGCCATGGAAAAACGGCGTTTAAATTGGAGCTGCATAGTTGAAAGCCTCTGTGGGCGTTCAATAGCAAAGTGCCGCCAAAGTCAATTCCCAGTTATGGTAAGGGCGGCGGAGTCGCTTCATCAGGACGGCGGGGGCGGCTTTTTTGCGGGTGGCGAATGTATTGGTTTCGGGAGGTCTTTTAAGCCCAGATCGGCCCGCGCCTTGAGGATACAGTCGGTGTAATCGACATATTCGACTTGAGATTTATTCGGGGTCTTATCCGGTTGTTCAGGCGTGACGGCGACTTGCGATGCAGGGGGTTGGGGTATCGGGTCGGCGGTTTGGGCAGCGTCCCACCAAGGCCCCAGTCCGCGGCGGCGCCTGTCGCCCCATTGCAGGATGCTGGCCAATTCGACACGTGATTTGATGGCGGCGGTTTTGTGGCTGGCGCGTTCGGCCTCAAGCTTGTGGGGGTCAGGTGCGTGGTGTTCAGCGCGGTCGCAGCGGCTATAGACGCGCTCAATCACCGCGGCCACGCGCACGCCGCGCTCGACACCCGTCATGTCTTCGGGATCGTCCATAGCGGTGATCTTCATCAGCATGCGGTCGGCAAAGGCGCGCAACATCTCACGCCGCTCTTGCGGTGTCAGGCGGGCCTGTGCTGTGTGATCATGGCGTGACATGGGTATAGGATGCATGAGGAAATAGGTGGGGGGATTGAATTAGGGGGAGATGGCCCAGTGGTAGCAAGGCTGCTCAGAAGTTTTTACAGTTAGGTTTGGTTACAAGCCAGATAAAGATTAAAGCTACTGCTTGTGAAGTTCTAGCAAGGTATTTACCTTACCGAATAAATTATCATCCTTTCTAAGGACCAGAGGAAAGCCTTGAACGTCGAGTATTTTTGTCTTCAAATCTACGATCATACTGCCATCTTTTACAGTAATTTCAAAAAGCTTACTTCGATCGCCAACTAACGTTTTAGCGAGAAGCTGCATACTTTGCGCATTGCCTCCAGACTGGAATTTCATAAATGCGGGTGCGAGGATAGCAAGTAATAAATCTCTCAGTGATTCAGCCTCATTAATTTCTACGGTGCTGGCGGCAAACCGCATACAACGAATTATGTCTGTATATGCGTTTTCAATTGAAGTTTTGTCAGCGCTCGTGATCCACTCAACTTCTTGAACTGCCGCTGTTGGTTTGCCAATTGATGTAAGTTTGTCGGCAGATTGGTAATAAGACTCTATAGATCCTTGCCTAAGTATGAAGCATCCAAACTGCTCTAATAGATCTAGCAGCGCAGTTAGCCGATTTTTCATGGCGAGGCATGCAGTATTGTTACTTTGCGAAAGCCAAATTTCTGTATCCGGCATGAATAGGGCGCTAAACATAGCTCTTCTCTTTGCCAGTATTTGGTTCTCGGCATTGCCGTTTATCCAGTAATGGTGTTTCGTCGCGATGTGCTCAATTTCTGTCCAACTGCTGTCGGCAAATTTGCAAAAGTCATTGAATATGTCCCTCGCCAACTGCATGGCTGAACTAGCCCCGAGTGCGCTTGCTTCCTTGTCGGCGTCTGAGTTGCTCTGAAGAAAGATGGCAGCGAGTTCAAGCCCGTCCGCGAGACCGTCCGCGTCAGCCAGCACAATCGGTGTTTTACCCATCAGTCGCATTAACTTTGTGACGACGGACATTTGTCCCTTGCCTATAACGGGCAGTAGTTGCGTTCCTGCTGCCTCCAAGTAAATGGCGCAATTATTCGCGCACGTTGATGCAATCATTACATCGGAAGGGCCTTCAACAAGTAAAGGTCTTCGCGAAAATAAAGCAAGCTTATGTTCTTGGCCGAGGCGCGCAATCAGTCCTTGAATTGCTTTGCTTTTTAGTTCGCCAGCGTCTGTGGAAATTTGCACTGGGGCTTCTGCCAGATCGTAGCAAAAAACTAGGGAAGTTAAGTCAACAGGCTTAGTGATTTGGACAAATTCGGTCGAATGGGTTGCTATGACGATAATTTTTTTGCCGTTCGCTGGATCGCCACCGCAGGCTTGGATTTCCTTCAGTAGAAACGACTGCAGTTGGGGATGAAGTGAAACTTCGGGTTCATCAATGAGAAGTGCAGCAACGTCGTCATCGTATAGCGATGCAAGTATTCCAACCACGTGAAGTAACCCTGATGCTTCTCGTCCAGACGAATAAGGTTCTGAAGTTTCATTCAGGCGTGCGAATTTTATTTTTAAAGATCCTGCATCCCAATCCACAAGGATATCTCGCTTAAAAAGTTTGCGAAGCCGTTCCTGAATTTTTACAAGTATATCCGGTCGTTCCGATATTGTTTGGAAGTCTCCGTCCAGCGTTTCAATCTGGTGCCGACGGGTCACATCATTCTTACTTCCGTGCTGAGCATTATCAAACAACGGACTGTGTCCTCGATGTCCGTCATAATCTGATCGGTATTGTTCGAGCAGACCCATGCGTCCAGCAGAAAGAAATTTTACAACTTTTCCCTGCGTGACTGACTGTAGTCCGCGTTTTAACCCGCGAAGGAAATGTGTTTTGCCTGAGCCGTTAGGACCAAGAATTACTGTAACGCCAGAATGTAGAACTACTTCACGGTTGAAAGTTCCGTTGTGAGATTCAATTGGCGCTGTTACAGTTATGGGAAATGGCATGTTCCACCTAGGGTTTATTTTATTTGACTATAGACGGTAACGAAAGGGATAGGCGCGGTCAAATTCTTCGACACAAAATAGCCATGTACACCACTGACCGGTCGACCGATTTGTGAACGATGCCTGACGGCTATGTACGGTAAGGCGTATGAGCATATGACGATACAACCAAGCCTGTGGCTAGGTCTAAGGCCTAAATCTAAAGTAAAGATTTTGACCTAACAAAAAGGCCACCGCGATGCAGTGGCCTTTGGTGTGTGTAAAGTAAGCCGTGTTTACAGGTAGGATTTCGCCATAGCAGACAGTGGCTTTGGCGTGATCTTGGGGGCATTGCCGGCTGTGCCGAACTGCTCAAAGCGATCTTCGCAGACCTTTTGCATGGCGGCATAGGCCGGTTTGAAATAGCCGCGCGGATCGAAATTGCCCGGATTGACCGAAAACTGGCGGCGGATTTCGCCTGTGATGGCCAAGCGCAGATCGGTGTCGATATTGATCTTGCGCACGCCCATCTTGATGGCTTTTTGCAGTTCTTCGACGGGCACGCCCCAAGTTTGCGGGATGTCACCACCAAATTCATTGATGATGTCCTGAAGTTCCTGCGGCACAGATGATGAGCCGTGCATGACCAGATGCGTGTTGGGCAAACGCTTATGGATTTCAGCAATCACGTGCATGGCCAGAACTTCGCCGTCTGGTTTGCGAGTGAATTTGTAAGCGCCGTGCGATGTGCCCATGGCAATGGCCAGCGCATCGACCTTGGTGCGTTCGACAAATTCAACGGCCTGATCGGGATCGGTCAGAAGCTGGTCGTGCGACAATACACCTTCGGCGCCGTGGCCGTCTTCGGCTTCGCCCATGCCGGTTTCCAGCGAGCCAAGCACGCCCAGTTCGCCTTCGACCGAAACGCCGCAGGCATGGGCCATTTCAACGACCTTTTGGGTTATATCGACATTATAGTCGAAATCGGCCGGGGTCTTGGCATCGGCCATAAGCGAGCCATCCATCATCACCGAGGTAAAGCCGTGCTGAATGGCCGAGGCGCAGGTGCCAAGCGAATTGCCGTGGTCCTGATGCATACAAAGCGGAATTTCCGGATAGATTTCGGCGAGCGCATTGATCATGCGTTTCAGCATCAGGTCATTGGCATAGGCGCGGGCGCCGCGTGAGGCTTGCAGGATCACGGGAGACGCTGTGGCGCGCGCCGCCTCCATGATGGCGATGCCCTGTTCCATATTGTTGATGTTAAACCCGGGCACGCCGTAGCTGTGTTCGGCGGCGTGATCCAATAACTGTCTTAAGCTTATGCGAGCCATGATTCTTTCCCTTATCATAACTGTGGTGAGTTTATCGGC
>JBAWDM010000202.1:0-4334 GCA_049590735.1 Asticcacaulis sp.
TTTAAAACCTGAAGAAAGAAACGACGCTACCCGCGTTTTGGGGTGTGCGTCTCAGGTCTGGCTGGTCATGGATGAAGGCGATAAGGACATATTGCATTTTCGCGGTGAGTCGGACGCCTTTATCGTCAAGGGCCTGATTGCCGTTCTGGTGCGTCTGCTGGACGGTCTGCCCTATAGCGAAGTGCAGGACTTTTCCATCCGCGATACTCTGGCGAAGCTGGGGCTGAATGAGGCGCTGTCGTCACAACGCACCAATGGCCTGATGTCGATGGTGGAACGCTTAAAGCGCGCCACATCCTAGCTGGCGGAATTCACCAGATTATTGGTATAGGGCGCAGGCAGGGCCACATAGGTAAGGCCTGTCACGAAATCACCGACCTCAAAGCGGGCATAGCGCGGCCCGTCCTTCAGGCTGAATTCAATCAGCATGTCTTCGCGCGGATCAAGTTTGGCGATGGCCAGCCAGGCGCGCGCCGGAAAATCAAAGCGCGTGGCGTCTTCGGTCTGAGGGGCACCGTGATAATCACCGGTCAGGCTAAAGCCCGCCAGATTGGTTTTAACCACAGGCCGTAAAACCGCCTGTGTTTCACTGGCTTGGCGCGCCATAAAGCTAAAGGCGCTGAAATCGCTAAAGCCGCGCGGCATCTGGGTTGTGATACTGTAGGGGGCGGGCTCAATCAGACCGGTGCTGACAATCTCAGTGTTGCGCACCAAAAGCCTTGCACTATAAGGGCGTTCGCCATCGGCAAAGCGGGCCATAACGCTGAAACTGTTATGGGCCAGTGTGCCATATAAGCCAAAGGCCAGATCGGCCTTATCGGTGTTTTGATATTGCACCAGTCGCCAGGTCACATCATCGCTATAGGCGCGGTTGGCGCTCCATTGGGTGCGTGAAGTGATAAAATCGACATGGGGCACGGCGATGAAGCGGCGAAACCCATCCTGTGCCGTGGCAGCTTCTGCGGTGAGGGCCGGAGCGTCACAGGCTGTTTGTTCCGCCGCCAGCCGCGCCTTTGCCATCCATGGCGCCAGATAGGCCATGCTGAGACCGGCACGCAGGGCATCATTGCGCGCCTGAAGATAGCCGGCCTTCAGCGCCAGTCCGGCGGCGGGCTCCAGCACATGACAGCGCGCATCCGCCTGAACCAGATAATAGCGTTTAACCACCGGCAGGGTATAATCATCCGCCGTCTGCGCAATCAACGGCCCGGTACCCACCGATAACAGCCATGCTGCCGCCGCCAGACAGGCCGTGCGTCTGCGGGCTGATTTTAGGCTTTGAGGCGGGAGTGGTTTTCGGTACATAATCGGCTTGCGGCGGAGGGGTGAATAAGGCTCTTTCTGCCTTTATAGGCCAAAGCCGTTGAGATGGCGTTTCCAGTCAGGGTTAGCAAAATGTTACTGTCTGCGGATTTTTGGATAAGCGCCCTGCTGAGACGGGTCGAGCAGGCGGGCAGTTTCGCCTATATTGCGCGCCGGGGCGACAAATCTTACGGGTCTGTGCTGATCAAGGTGGTGAATCTGCGATCGCGTGACGTTTATGTGCTGCGTGAGGCGCAAAAAGGCGACGAAACCGTGTGGATGCGGCCCTTAGATACCCTGAATGAGGCCGATCTGGATGCGTGGATTGCCCGTCAGGCAAAATATGATCCGGATATATGGGTGGTCGAGATTGAAGATACCGAAGGCCGGCACTTCCTGACAGAGAGCGTTGAAAGCTAGTTATTGCCGACCAGAACAACGCCGAGCAAGATGGCGACATAATGCAGACAGGCCCCCGTCAGCACATGGCCATGCCAGATGGCGCGGCGGAATTTCAGCTTTTTCATTGCGTAAAATATGGTGCCTACCGAATAGGCCAAACCGCCCAGCGCCAGCAGGATCATCGACGGCAAAGGGACTTCGCGCACCATGGGACGAATGGCGACCAGAACCAGCCAGCCTAAGACCAGATATAGCGCCACCCAAAACACCTTGCCCCAGCCGGAATGGGCCAGTTTGCCGGGCAAGAAGAGTTTGGCGATTATGCCTAATATTGCCAGTGTCCATACCGACAGGCTCATCCACAAGGCCCAACCACCGCTTAAGGCTTGTGTGGTAAAAGGCGTGTAACTGGCGGCTATCATTAAAAAGATGCCCGCATGATCCAGACGCCGCAAAAAGGGCTGCCAGGAGGGTCGGGCAAAATTATAGGCCGTCGAAAAAGCCAGCATGGCGATCAGGCCCAAAGCATAGATGCTGATGGCCGCGACCTTACCCAATAAACCATAGCTGACGGCCAGACCTAAGGCGACGCCACCGCCAAACAAAGCCAGCACCAGACCGACCACATGCACGATCAGATCGGCATGGCGCGCCGCCATGGAGGGATAATGTTGCAGCCTATTGAGAGTCATGAAGTTTACGTATGCGTAAATGGCCAAATTGTCAAGGTTTGACAGGGCCGTTTGACCTATACGGTTTCATCTGGCTCAAGCGCGCAGGCATGGCCGGTTGTGCCGGTTTCAATCTGGACGGTGGTGTGAATAATGCCATGATGTTCCCGCAAATTTTCACACAGATTGTGCAGGAAATGATCGCCCGGATGCCCCTCCGGCATGACCAGATGGGCGGTTAAGGCCACCTCCGTCGTGCTCATGCCCCAGATGTGCAGGTCATGTACGCCGCTCACGCCTGACTGCGCCGCAAGCCAGGCCCTGATCTTTACGGCGTCAATGTGCGGCGGTACGCCTTGCAACGCCAAACGCAATGAATCGCGCAGCAAACCCCATGTGCCCCAGACAATCACGGCTGCCACCACAAGGCTGAGGGCCGGATCCAGCCACACCCAGCCGGTCAGCATCATCAGCAGGCCAATGATTACGACGGCCGCGGACACCAGCGCATCGGCCGCCAGATGGGCAAAGGCGCCACGAATATTGATGTCGGCCTGTCCCGACATGAAAAGCCAGGCGGTAAAGCCATTGACCAATATGCCTAAGCCCGCGACCCACATGACCAGATCACCGGCAATGGCTTCATGCGATTGAAAACGCTGCACGGCTTCCCAGGCAATCCCGCCCACCGCCACCAACAGTAATATGGCATTGAAAAGGGCCGCCATTATGGATGCGCCGCGAAAGCCATAGGTATAATTGGCCATCGGCTTTTTCTGCGCCAGCCACCATGCCGCCCATGCCAGTATCAGGCCAATGACATCACTGAAATTATGACCGGCATCCGCCAGCAGGGCCAGAGAATTGGCTTTCAGGCCGTAGATGATCTCTGCGGCGATAAATATAGCATTGAGACTGGCGGCCAGCAGAAAACGCGACCCAAAATCCGTCGGGGCATGACTATGGCCATGCCCGTGATCATGTCCCTGATGTGATGCGTGATCGTGAGCCATATGCGCCATCGCCTGAATTGAGATAACAAAGCCTAAAACAATTTAGACAAAGGCGATAGATGGTTTAAAATTTTTTTATGAAAAAACAAATGCTTATGGCATTATAACATAACGCCAAAGCTTAGGCTGCCATGCGCTGCCAGACCTCATAATCGACCCGTGTGGTATCCAGCTGCCCGTGCATCTGTTGCTCATACATCATGCCCATAGCCATCTCATTGATGGATTTAAAGCTGGCTTCGATGCTTTCTATGGTTCCCGCTGCCGATGTGGCAAAGAACTGGGCTGCATTAATGTGGGGCATTTTCAGATGAAGCAAAAAGGCCAGCCTGCGTGCCCGTTCAGCGTTTTTACGGTGCGCATTGGGGTCTTCTGCGAACATTTCCTTACCCAGTTGCGCGATATAATCCAGACTAAGCGCAGAAAAACGGTCAGCCTCCAGAGGCTGCAACATGCGCTCGGGCTCGACATTCAGGATCAGGTCATTCAACAAAAAATACAAAACGCTACCTTAAGACAGTGTGGTCGTCTTAGGCACCTTACAACAAAGGTTTTGTCTTTCCGTTGAGATATAGGGTGAATCAGACGTTTACCTTGTCACGATGGATATGGCTTTCCGCGCGGGGCATGTCTTTACTTTTGGGTGCTTTGGCTTTAACGCCACGCCATGACCCAGACACCCGAAACCGAAGCGTCCAGACGCAGAACCTTTGCCATTATTTCGCACCCCGATGCGGGTAAAACCACCCTGACCGAGCATCTGTTGCTGGCGGGCGGGTCTATTCGGGCCGCCGGTCAGGTGCGGGCGCGCGGTGAAAACCGCCGCACGCGCTCCGACTGGATGAAGATCGAAAAGGAACGCGGCATTTCGGTGTCGTCCTCGGTCATGACGTTTGAGCATGACGGGAAAATGTTCAACCTGCTCGATACGCCGGGTCACGAAGAC
>JBAWDM010000203.1:0-8446 GCA_049590735.1 Asticcacaulis sp.
ATTACCGGGACGCGGGCCGGACAATGCGCGGTTCCAGATTGGCACGCACCGCACGGGCATCATAGGCGGTCGGATTATCCATGGGCTTGTTACCCTTGTGCAGGATAATTTCCGCAGATGCCTCATACCGTTTATGGACAATGGCTTCGGTGCCGAAATCCGTACCAAAGGCCGATCCGAAACGTCCCCACGGGCTCCAGCGACTGCGGCCATAGAATCGCCACGAGAACGAATCCATCGGATCACTATACAGGGTGGTGCGCGTGCTTTCGTCCGTGTCGCGGTGAATAACTTCAAACCAGTCATAACCGGCCTCAACCGTCACTTCGGCGGCGCGGTACAAAAGATAGTTTTCCACCGTATCGCGGCGCGTCAGGTCATTGCCCGAAAACGACAGGCGATAACGGTCATTTTCGATACGCGTCTCGCTATAACCGCGTTGCCTGTCAGGCGACACGGTTGTCACGGCAGGTTGATAAGGCGTAGGCGTCGCACAGGCCGACAACAGGGTCAGGCTGGCGGCGGCCAACACAATAATTTTCAGGGGCATGTTTATATTCCCATCCTAAACAAACTTTACATACAGTATCATGCTGTGAGCCTACGCCGTCAATGTGGCATTTGTTTGCCGGACTTGCCGCCGCTTCGCCTTGATTTTTAAGGCTTGCTGTGGCTCAGGGCCTCAAAAATATCGAACCGGCCATACCCGTACCGCAACATGTCTATGCGCACACTGGTGGGCGTAAATTCCAGCATGTTAAACCCCTGCGGCTGACGCCTGATCCGGTCGGACATGGCGGTCGAGGCGCTGACAAATAAGGTTTTGTGGCTGTCTGTTTCGCGCGTTTCGATATAGGCGTGGTGCTGATGTCCGGCCAGCACAATATCGATCTTTTGCGCCATAATGGTTTTCAGCAAATTATCCGCATGAAAGACAGTGACATCCAGCGGGAATTCTTTGGGGCTCATTATCGGGTGATGCATGATCAACATCCGCCAGGGCGCGGTCGCGGCGGCAAAATCACGCGCCAGACGGCGGCACTGAGACGCGCTCACCGCCCCATTGGCCCAGTTCCAGTGCGGCAGGATCATCCGCGCCGTATTGATCCCCTCGATCTGTACCAGGGGTGTGGCCAGACCGGGCTCTAAGTCATCGGCAATATAGGTCTTGTAACGCTTGAACGGCTTAAAAAACCGCCGCAGATCCATGCCGGGCAGGTCATGGTTTCCGGGCACAGCAAAGACCGGCATGGGCAATTGCCGGAAAAACACCTGCGCTTGCGCAAACTCAGCCTCGGTGGCCGATTGCGTCAGATCGCCACTGGCAATCACCAGATCCGGGGCAGCGTCTTTAAGGTGCTGCATAAGCGCCAGAAACACAGCCTCATCATGGCTGCCAAAATGCAGGTCGGAAATATGAGCTATTTTCACTGAGGCGCCCCCACTGGTGGTTGCGCAGGCACAGGGATCAAAACATGCAACAGCTTAGGCTTCAGCGTAAACACAAGCGGAGTCGGCAATTCGGCGATTTCGCCGTCAATCGAGACCAGTTCGACACGCCTGCGCGTTTGCAGGCTAACCTTTTTAGCGATAATTTCACTTAGATCGGGGTCTTTCAGCCAGTTGCCGAAAATCAAACTCAGCAGCAGCCGCAGATGTGACGTGGAGGTCTGGGTCGTCGACGCATAGACAGCCAGTTCGCCACTGGTCAGGGATGCCCGCTTGAAATTGCTTTCGGTCCACCCCGTCTCACCGGCAAAGCGGTTATTGGACACCACAACAGCCGCCGCTCTGAAATGCAGATTGCGCCCGTCCGCCGTCATCCGGATGCGCTGACGCTTATTTTTATCGAGATGATTGACCACAAACAAAAACAGACGCGGGAACAGCAACAAATTGCTTTCGTTGCGGTTTTCTTCGCGAAAAACAGACGCCTTGGGCATGGTGCCGATGCTGGCGCAACACAAAAAGATTTCCCCGTTCACAAAACCGGCGTCAATAATATCCTCAGTGCTGCCGCGTGCATAGGCATCCAGCGCTTCCTGCAAAGAGCCAAGCCCCAGATCCTTGGCCAGCAGATTCATGGTGCCAAACGGTAATACCCCAAAGGCCTTTTTGCGTCTGGCCAGATATTTGGCGGATTCGCGTAATGTGCCGTCACCGCCGCCAATCAATAGAGGCGTCGATTTGCGACTTAAGCGCTCTAACTGATCCTGCATGTCTTCGGGGTCGGCAAACACCCGCTCATCCACCTGAATGCCACTGGCCTCAATGGCCGATTCAATCGCCTCCACACCGATATTAAGGACGGTGCCCGATTTCTGATTGATGAGTATATTGTAAACTGTCTGCGTCATGCTTTTTTAATGGCGTCAGGATTGCAAGGAATCAATATGGCCAACAGGCATCAGCTCAGGCCATTGACGATTGTGGCATGGGCCTTAATCAGGGCTTGCGTCGAGGTATCGGTATTGAAAACACTGTACCAACCCTGCGGTTCATGCGGCGGATCCCCGACATAGGCGGTTTCCCCGCGCTTCATCAGATGATCGGCATGCAGCGCCCGTCCCGCCCCGCCCCAGGCCCAGAAGTTCGAGCCGCTGACCGGCCCGCCCGTCTTAATGGCTGCCTCAACCGCGCCATAGATCATGGCATAGAACTTGTCTTTCCAAACCGTCGGCGTGCCGGGTTCATAGGCAATTTCATCGCGCGGAAAGCCAAATTCTTCAAACACCAGTGGCTTGTTCAGCGTTTTGGCCAGCGCAATATGGTCATTAATATACTGGCTGACCTTGGCTTCTGCGTCTTCAAATGTGCCGGGCACATCCTTAGGGTCAATCCAGCCCCAGTTCTGCGGCCAGATATGGGCCGTCATATAGTCGATATGTTCGTGGGCCTGTAAAACAAATTGCGGATTTTCCACCGCCCCTTTCAGGCCCTCATGACCCAAGGACACCAGATGGTTCGGATCCAGTGACCGGATAAGCGCTGCGGTATCGGCAATCCATGCTAAGTAGTCCGGCATGTTCTTCGTACCATTATCCACACTGCCGCCGGGGCGCGGTTCATTAGATAATTGCCAGGCCATGATGGTTGGATCCTCGCGATAGGCCATTTTCGTCACGCTGTTGGTGCGTGACAACAGCATGGTGACATAGGCTTGATAAAGCTTAATGGCGGCGGGGTTTGCATAGAATGTCGCCGCATAATCGGCATAGGCCGGCCATGGATAATTGGGGTCATTATTGTTGATATAGGCACCGGTGGTGTAATCCAGATAGGCCATCATGCCGCCCGACCATTCCCAAAAATTGGTCAGGTACAAAACCGCCTTCATGTCGCGCTTACCCATCTCCGCCAGCAGAAAATCAAGCCCCGCCAGCAGATCGGCATTATAAACGCCCGGTGTTTTCGAGCTAAAGGCCGGATCGAGCGAATTATGAAGCGGCGACAATTCCGATGAAGCCAGAACCCGCAGATTGCTGACCCCCAGCGCCTTCAGATCATCCAGTTCCTTTACCAGACGGGCGCGATCCCCAAAGCCTGCGGGCGATCCCAGATAGGCGCCATACCAGATATTGGCCCCGACAAAGCGATAGGTCTGGCCCTTCAGCTTGAAATGCTGGCCATCGACCGTAACAAAGGCGCTTTTGCCATCGGCCTCAGCCGCTGTGGCCCCTAAACCCAAACCGGCCCCAAGCCCTAAACCGGCAACGCCCAAACCGGCCCCAAGACCCAGCAGTCCGGCCCTGCGTGTTACATCCCTGTTCATAGCGCGTCTCCGATATTGTTTTTATGTCGTCATAGGTAGTTGTGATTAGCCCCTTAAGGCAAACGCTTTTTAAACCTCAGGTGTTATGCGCAACATCGCCACACCATGCGGTTTGACCGTTGCGGAAAACGCACCTTTAATATTCTGGCTCAGGGCTTTCGACCACAGGTCTTTGACGCTGACCTTTAAGCCCGCCGGATACTGGATTTGATCCCATGTCACGTGCATGGATTGCGGCACATTCCCCCGATTAAAAAGCACCACGGCGCGGTCACCGCCCGACAGGGGCCGTGTCCATATTTCCAGATCGCCCTCTTTCCAGATGCGCTTCGCCTGTTGGCCAAGTGCGTCCTGATCAATGGCTATAACATCCGGATTGGTGAGAATACGCAGCGTGTCGGCATCCATAGCCGACAGGTCATTTCCGGCAATTAAGGGTGCTGCCAACATGGCCCAAAGAGAAAAATGCGACTCATATTCTGTCGTGGTCATGCCGCCATTGCCGACCTCTAACATGTCAGGATCATTCCAGTGATTAGGCCCGGAATAGCGCCAAAGTTCGGCCTGCATATCAAGAATATTCAGCAGGCCGTTTGAATATCCCTTCTTGCCTTCCCAGCCGTCATAAATGTCGCCTGTGGTGCGCCACATATGGCCGATCGGGGCGGCCCAGCGCTCAGGGTGGTTATCCCCCCATTCGCAGATGGACAAAACAATGTCACGGCCCGATTCCCTGAGCGCCTTAGCCATGAGGGTATAGGCGGCTTCGGCATCGCGCGTGCCGGTATAGCACCAGTCATATTTCAGATAATCGACACCCCATTTGGCATATTGGCGGGCATCCTGAAACTCATGGCCGGCACTGCCGGGCCTGCCACCGCAGGTGAGTGACCCCGCATCCGAATAGAGGCCGAACTTCAGCCCCTTGCTGTGCACATAGTCGGCCAGCGCCGGAATACCCGAAGGAAACCGCTCAGGGTCGGCCTGAATATTGCCGTCGGCATCGCGGCTCTTTTGCCAGCAATCATCCATAATAATATATCTGTAACCCGCCGCCTTAAGGCCCGATGACGCCATGGCGTCCGCCTGTTTGCGCACAAGGGCTTCATTGATATTGCAGGCATATTTGTTCCACGAATTCCAGCCCATCGGCGGCGTTGCGGCCAGATCGGGCTTGGGCGCATCCAGCTTAAGCGTTTCATGGGCGAAAGCGGTTACGGGCATGCCCATCAGTATCGCGCTCAGTAACGCCATAATCACGGTTGTGATTCTGTTCTGATGGGATTTCATAGTGCCCTGCTTTTGTGGTTTCCCCGTATAGTTAGGGTCGATCAGCCCCTTAAAGCAAATTATTTTTCACCCTTGGCCGTCCGGCAAAAAAAGCTTTCTCCCTCCGGCATTTTATGGATAGGTACAACCAACAAGCCGCACGGCATAAGGATTAAGGGATCGAAACCATGACAAAATCTCAGCTCAAAACGGGTCTTTACCTGACCGGTCTGACCGTGGCGCTGTTGCTGACGGCAGGCTCCAGTCTGGCTCAGGAAACGGCCCCGCGTTTCGCCAGCGCCTTCAGCGATCATGCCGTTCTGCAACGCGGGGAACCTGTCCACATCTGGGGCACGGCCGCCCCTTCGCACGCTTTGACCCTGACCCTTAATGACCAAAGCACATCCATCACATCTGACGCCAAAGGGGCGTGGAGCGCGCAGCTTCCGGCCCTGACACCGGGCGGGCCCTATACCCTGTCGATTGCCGATTCAGACGGCGCAAAAACGGCACTGAGGGACATTATGGTCGGTGATGTCTATCTGTGTGGCGGCCAGTCCAATATGGAGTTTCCGGCGCGTCTTGGCACCGGCGCCTGGGGCGATATTGACGCCTCGGCCAACGCTAATATCCGCTTTATAACCTTGCAACATGACAGTCAGGCGCTACCCGTATCCGAGATCAAACAACCGGCCGTGTGGCAGGTGGCGGGCCCCAAGACAACCGGCGAAGCCTCCGCCATCTGTTATCATATGGCCCAGACCCTGCAAAAAGAGCAGAATGTGCCGGTGGGCTTTATCGGTTCCTATTGGGGCGGCACCACCATTCATGGCTGGATCAGCGCGCCCGCCCTGCGCACCCTGCCGGACTACACGGCGGACGTGGATCGGGTCGTTACCTATGGCCAATCGCCCAGAGAGGGCATGGCCCAACAGGCCAAACTTCAGCAAGACTGGTGGGGCAGCCATGATCCGGACGCGAAAACCAGCCGCGCCTATATCGCCCCCGATTTTGACGATTCCGCCTGGCCGTCCATGATCCCGTCCGGTTCATGGAAAGAGTCCGGCATAGAGGCCCTGAAAGATTTTGACGGCGTCGTCTGGCTGCGGACAGACGTGACCCTGACGGCCGAACAGGCCCAAACCGCCAATGACATAGCGCTGGGCCCCATCGACACCTATGACACCACATGGATTAACGGGGTCTGGGTCGGCAGCACCAGTATCTCATGGATGTGGCGCGACTATCCCGTGCCATCCGGCATCTTCAAAGCCGGTAAAAACACCATCGTTGTGCGCGCACTGGGTAGCGGAGGTATGACCGGCACCCCCCAAAGCCGCGTCATCAACACCTCAGACGGCCAGACCATCGCCTTGCCGGAAAGCTGGACATACAAGACATGCCTTAAGGCCAACGGCCTAACTCCGCCGGCAACCCCGTGGTCACCCCCCACCAGCTATACAACCCTTTATAATGGCATGATTGCCCCCATAAGCGGCTATACCATTAAGCTGGCCGCCTGGTATCAGGGCGAATCCAATGCCGATGACGCTGCGGGCTATCGCGTCCTGCTGCCGCTTTTGATGAAGGACTGGCGTACGGCGTTTAATAAGCCCAAACTGCCGTTTCTGGTGGCGCAACTGGCCTCTTATGGCTCAGTAGCCACTGAGCCTGGCAAATCCGGCTGGGCAGAATTACGCGAAGCGCAACGCCTGAGTGTGGATGCGGATGCCAATTCCGCCTTGATTGTCACGATGGATATTGGCGACCGCACCGATATTCATCCATCCCAAAAGACGGTGGTGGGCAAAAGGTTTGCCCGTGCCGCCCGCCATGTGGCTTACGGGGAAACCATCAGTCCGAGTGGCCCCGAAGTGACCGGCATCACACGCACCGGTGCCGATCTGCTCATCAGTTTCAAGGACACGCAGGGCAAGCTTTTGACCTATAGCTCTGATCAGGCCATTGGCTTTGAGGCCTGCGCCGCACCGGATAGCTGCACCTATTGGCCCGCACAGGTAAAAGGCGATCAGATTGTATTGCCGGGGGCTAATAATCCTCAGATTACCAGCGTACGCTATGCCTGGGCCGATGCCCCTTTTGTCAATCTGTTCAGCGCCGATGATCAACCCGTTATTCCGTTCGAAATGAAGATATCCAACTAAAACGCAAAACTGGGCGGCCAAATATAAAAAGGGCGGGAAGGCGCATCTGAGGAACGCCTTCCCACCCTCATCATCACAGACATCCGGCGGGATATCGCGACGATTACTCATAAGCCGCATACGGCCTGAACACGTCAGGCCAGATGCCGAGCTTAATGCTTATTCCACTCATCGACCTGCTTTTGCGCTTCGTCCTGCGCAATGCCGTAACGTTCCTGAATCTTACCGGCCAGCAGTTTGCGGTTGCCTTCAATGACATCCAGATCATCATTGGTGAGCTTGCCCCACATCTTCTGGACATTGCCCTTAACCTGTTCCCAGCTGCCTTCCATACGATCGCTATTCATAATAACTCCTTTAATTCAATGTGTTAATCTTGAACCCACTATAGCCGAGGCGCGTCTAAAATTTCGACACCTGTGCATCTCCGCTTCGTAAAAAAGCGATAAGGTGAAAAACAGGCCTTATGCAGCCCGAAAACGCGGGGCAGGCGATTTTCATAAAGGGCCTGTTAACCAAACACACGCCATGATTGTACAACACCTACCTTAAGGGTGTATTTTTAGTGCGGAGTTCGGGATCATGTTGTTTAAGCCAGTGGTTTCAACAGACTATCAGGCTGTCATGGCCGCCTTAAACCTGTCTCAGGCGGTGATTGAATTTACGCCTGCGGGTCTGATACTGACCGCCAATGCCAATTTTCTGGCCGTTGTGGGCTATGAACTGCCGGAAATCGTGGGCCGTCATCATCGACTTTTCTGTGATCCGGCCGATGCCGAATCCGAGGCCTATCAAACCTTCTGGCACGACCTGTCTCAGGGCAAATTTGCCTCCGATACCTTTCGGCGCATCGGCAAGGGCGGCAAAAACATCTGGCTTCAGGCCACCTATAATCCGGTGCGCGACAAATCCGGCAAGGTGACAAAGGTCATCAAATTTGCCTCTGACATCACCGCCCAACGTCAGCAGGATATCGACTATAGCGGTAAGATCATGGCCATTGACCGCGCTCAGGCGGTGATTGAATTTACCCCAACGGGTCATATACTGACGGCGAATGACAACTTTCTGAAGACAGTCGGCTATACGCTCGATGAGATTGCGGGCCAACATCACGCCATCTTCTGCGATCCGGACTATGTGGCTAGCAAGGCCTATCAGGACTTCTGGGCCGGTCTTGCCCGTGGCGAATATCAGTCTGCCGAATACAGGCGCCTTGGGAAAAATGGCCGCGAAGTCT
>JBAWDM010000204.1:0-4690 GCA_049590735.1 Asticcacaulis sp.
CCGCCACCGGCTGATAACATAGTCGATCATGGCGACAGTCTTGCCGACAACGCGGCCACAGGTGAAGATATTTATCTGAAAAAACGCGAAGCCCAACGCATTCAAAACGCATTGTCGGCCTTGCCCGCCCAGCAGAAACTGGCCATCGTGCTATGTTACTATGAGGACTTCACGCAAAGCGAAGCCGCCCGCATTATGCAGGTTCATATCAAGGCACTGGAAGGTCTGCTGTCTCGTGCCAAAAAGAGCCTTAAACAAGATTTAAGCCCTGCGCCTCTGTCGCCCAACCGATCCGGACTATCGTCATGACCCATGAAATTGACACTGATTTGAAAGAAAAGCTGCGACAGTGGCCATTGAACAGTCATGACTTCAGTCCGCCCGGCCCCTTGATCGAGACGGCCATGAGCCACGCCCAGATCATACCATTTGGTGTACGCATAAGACATGAACTCGAACTGGCTTTTACGCAATGGGCCTATGCCTTACCTTATAAGCTGGGGGCTGCCGCGACCTGCCTGATGATCGGTGCAGGCCTTGGCGGGCTTCTCGAAGAGCCTGTCAATGTAGCGGGACTGGCGCTGATGTCTCTGACGGGAACGGGTTTATGAAAAATCTATGGATAGTCGGTGTCATTATTACGGTCCTGGCTGGGCTTAATCTGGTGCAGGGCGCGGCTCTTTTGCGGGTCTATAGCCATACGACACCGCCACCTGTCAGCTTAAATGTAGCCGCTATCGATAACTTGCCGCCCGCTTCACAGGCTGTTGTGCGGACTCAGCTAAAAGATGCAGCGCCTGATTTGCGGGCCAAGCTGAAAAGCGTCCATAAGGCCAGACGGGATCTGGCCAAATATATAGCCAGTCCGCATTATCAGCGCGCCGAAGCCAAAAAACGTTTCGAAGACCTGCGGGCCCGCAATGACGCAGCCCAGATGGCGGCTCAGGATCTGTTGTTGAATACCGCTGATAATCTGCCGGTAAAGGACCGCGCCCTTATAATTGCGACCATTCAATAGGCCCTTAACTCATCTTTACGGTGCGGATAGAAAAAGATGAGGCCAGCTTAGAGACGCCCGGCATGATGCTGAGGACATCGCGATGGACATCTTCGTATGACAGGCTTTCGCGCAGGACAATCTTAAGCAGGTAATCGGCTTCGCCCGACATCAGGTGGCATTCTTCGATCGCGGCACAGGCCAAAGCGGCCTTTTCGAATTTTTCAAAGGTTTCGCGGCGCTGATCGGTCAGGGTCACATGGACAAAAACCGTGCCCTGTTTGCCCTGAACATTTTCAGCAATGACGGCGCGATAGCCGGTAATGACACCCTTTTGCTCAAGAATTTTAACCCGGCGGTGCGCGGCGGATGGCGACAGCCCCACTGCCTCCCCCAATTCCGCAGAGGTTGCGCGCGCGTCACTTCGCAAGACCTTGATCAGGTCACGGTCAAAAGAATCAAGGTCGGAAAATTTGTCAATATTGGCCATTATAGTGAGAATATATCCGGATAATCAGGAAATCAACTCAATATATACGCGCCATAACCCTTTTGACGGGATATATTTTTACGGCTGACCTTTGGTAATAGCGACGTGACGCGTCTGCGCATCTGTCTGAGCCTTATTAATTTGTTCCGGAGTCAGGCTTTTTTCCAGACGGGCCATCTCCTCAGGTGGCGCACCGGGAATGTTGAGCAGATAGACATGAAACCACATATCGGCCTGTGATAAATCTTTCACCGCCTCTGACCCCTCCATATAGACCCGCGCCAGTTGAAACTGCGCCTGCGGGTCGTTTAGTTCGGCGGCCGATTTTAACCAGGACAGGCCCGCCGCTTCGTTTTTATCCACCCCCTTGCCAAAGGCATACATGGTGCCCAACACAAACATGGCATGGGGATGCTGACGATAGGCAGCACGCGTGTACCAACGCACAGCCTCTGCATAGTCCTGCTTAACACCCTTACCGTCATAATAGGCCTCCGCCAGCAAGGCCTGCGCCTGCGGGTCGCCCGCATCGGCGGCCTTACGCAGGAAACCCACAGCGCGCGCCGGATCCGCTTTCACAGCCTCTGAACCATAATAAAGCCAGGTGCCCGCCGCCACTTCGGCTTCGCTCAGTTCTTGGCCGGCAGCCTTAAGTATCCAGTCCAATGCCTTTGTTGAATCTTTTGCGACACCATCGCCATGCTCAAATTGGGTGGCGACAAAAAATTGTGCCGGCGCATAGCCGTTTTCCGCCGATTTTAAAAACCAGATATGGGCTTTGGCGCTGTCCTTATCGCGGAAACTGGCCACAAGGCCCCGGCAGAACTGCGTGTTCACATCGCTGTCGTCCGGCTTGGTTGCCGTATCGGCTACCTTGGCTGTGCAGGTCGCAATGGCCTGATCTACCGTATCGGCGGCTTGCGATGAGGCAGCCAGACATCCGAAGATCACAACCGCACTCACCAGTCCTGCCCATGCTTTCTGTGCCGGTTTCATTATGCGCCCTTTTCTGTATGCCGCCTGATGACCATTTTCGGCCTTTTCGCGGATTATCCTGCCGGAAATAGCCGAAAAAGGCCATAATTCTCAGTGAGTCTTAACTATATATTTTTCTTGGAAATATCTCAAATCTGCAACATAGTCAGAGGCCTGAAGCCAATGATAAAAAACGCAGGGAAGCGAACATGGCCCCGACTGTAAAAATACGCAGGATTGGCGTTGAAGACCTGGAAGTTGTGCGTGAACTGGCTTTGGTCATCTGGCCCAAATGCTATCGCAACATAATAGGCCCGGATCGCGTCGACGGCATGCTGGCGGTTTTGTATGATGCCGATACGCTGGAACGTGAAATGCTTGAACAGGAGCATGTTTTCTGGGTTGTCCGCGTGAATAATGTGGATGTCGGCTATGCTGCAGCTCACCGGGACGGGCAGCGTCTGTGGCTAAAGAAGCTCTATGTGCGTGATGATTATCGCGGCATGGGGCTGGGCAAGGCCCTGATGGACACGGCGCTTGAGCATTTTCAGGCCACGGACCCCGATGGCACGCGCGAACTGGCGCTCAATGTCAACAAAGACAATACACCGGCCATCAACTATTATCTGCGCTCCGGTTTTCAGGTCGAGGCCGAGGTGCCGGTACAAATGGGCCCTTATGGCTTTACCGACTATATTATGCAGAAGGCCCTGTAAAGGATTACACGGATTTAACATTGTCTCCGCGCACGCCCCCTTTTGTCCACGGGCAAATTGCTTTAAGAAGCGTGTGACTAAGAACCGCGCCCGGTCGGCTTAGACCTGCCGGGCGTTATTCGGGCAACAAAGGAAAGCCTATCATGAAATTTTCGCGTCTTATCGGTTTGGCCGCAGCCGCCGGCATCGTGCTCGGTCTGGCCGGTTGCGGGGTCAATAACATCCCCACCAAGGAAGAACAGGCCAAGCAATCCTGGGCGGATGTGCAAAACGCCTATCAGAATCGCGCGGATCTGATTCCCAATCTGGTTGCTACCGTCAAGGGCGCCGCCGCCCACGAAGAAGGCACACTGACCGCCGTGGTCGAAGCGCGCGCCAAGGCCACCTCGGTCAATGTGGATGCCTCCACCATCAGCGATCCGCAAAAATTCCAGCAGTTTCAGCGTTCACAGGATGGCCTGTCATCGGCACTAGGCCGCCTGATGGTCATTCAGGAGCAATACCCCAACCTGAAGGCCAATGAGAACTTCCTGACGCTGCAAAGCCAGATCGAAGGTGTCAATAACCGCATTACCATTGCACGTCGTGATTATAATGCGGCGGCTACACAGTACAATCTGGCCCTGCGTACCTTCCCCAGCGTCATCTGGGCCAAGACCATGTATTCAAGCAGCAAGCCGATGGAATTGTTCACCGCTTCTGCCGGTGCCGAAACCGCGCCTGTCGTAAATTTTGATGCACCTGCTACTGCCCCCGCGACAGTACCGGCAACCACACCGGCTCCGGCTTCGGCGTCAAACTAAACCCTAAAGCGTAAGGCCATCCGGAATGAATCAAGCTTTCAAATCCTTCTGGGTGGCCTTTGCTGTTCTGTTACTCGCATCAACCGGTGGCGCGGCCTTCGCAGACCCCACCTTTCCGGCGCTTAATAATCAGCGTGTCGTCGATGACGCTCATCTGCTGTCCGATGCCACCAGGGCCGATCTCACCGCCAAGCTAAAGGGCTTAGAAGACGCCACCACAGATCAGGTGGTGATCGTCACCGTGCCGGATCTGCAGGGCTATGAGATTTCCGATTATGGCTATCAACTGGGCCGCCATTGGGGCATTGGACAGTCCGGCAAGGTTGAGGCCTCCAACGGTCAGACCTATAAAGACAACGGCATTTTGCTGATTGTCGCCCCCAATGAGCGTAAGGTGCGCATTGAGGTTGGCTACGGCCTTGAGCCGGTCATGACCGATGCCATGTCGTCCATCATCATCCAGCGCGCCATCTTGCCGCAATTTAAGGCTGGCGACTATGAAGCCGGTATTGTCGCAGGCACCGATTCCATCCTTCAACAATTATCGCTGGAACGTGGCGTCGCTATCCAAAAGGCTGAAGAAGCCAAAACGCAATTGGCGGAAAACCCGCAAAAAGGCTTTCCGCTGCCCGCCATCATCTTCATTCTCATTCTTCTGTTTATGTTCTCACGCGGTTGGCTACCGTGGTTCTTACTCGGCAGCCTGTTG
>JBAWDM010000205.1:0-2133 GCA_049590735.1 Asticcacaulis sp.
CCGGCCAGAAGCATGACGATGCGATCAATGCCAGGGGCTAAACCACCGTGCGGTGGCGCGCCATATTTGAACGCGTTCAACATGCCGCCAAACTGCGCCTCGACAAAGGCTTCGTCATAACCGGCGATCTCAAAGGCCTTGAGCATGATGTCCTGCTTATGGTTCCGGATCGCGCCGGAACACAGCTCATAACCGTTGCATACGATATCATACTGAAAGGCCAGAATATCGAGCGGGTCTTTGGTTTGCAAAGCCTCCATCTCGCCTTGCGGCATGGAGAACGGGTTGTGCGAGAAATCGACCTTCTTTTCGTCTTCGTTATATTCGAACATCGGGAAATCGACGATCCAGCAGAATTTGAACTGGTCTTCATCAACCAGACCCAGATCCGTGCCGATTTTGGTACGTGCCGAACCTGCGAATTTAACAAATTCATCGACCTTACCGGCCACGAAGAAGGCCGCATCGCCGACACCGATATCCAGTTGGGCGCGCAGGGCTTCGGTCCTCTCTTCGCCAATATTTTTGGCGATAGGACCAGCCGCTTCAATCGTCTCAGCGCCTTCTTCCTTGCGCCAGAAGATGTAGCCCAGACCCTTTTGGCCTTCGCCCTGTGCCCAAGAATTCATCTTATCGCAAAACGCGCGTGAACCGCCAGTCTTAGCGGGAATGGCCCACACAGCCGTACCTGGGGTTTCCAAAATAGAGGCAAACACCTTAAAGCCCGAACCACGGAAATGCTCAGATACGTCCTGCATTTCGATCGGATTACGCAGGTCTGGTTTGTCGGAGCCATATTTGGCGATGGATTCCCGATAAGGGATGCGCACGAACGGATAGCTGGATACGCGCTTGCCTTCGCCAAATTCCTCAAACAGACCATGCATCAGTGGCTCAATGGCAGCGAACACGTCTTCCTGTGTTACAAAGCTCATCTCAACATCAAGCTGATAGAATTCGAGCGAACGATCGGCGCGCAGGTCTTCGTCACGAAAACACGGCGCGATCTGGAAATAGCGGTCAAAGCCCGACACCATCAGCAATTGCTTGAACTGCTGCGGCGCTTGCGGCAGGGCATAGAACTTACCGGCATGCAAGCGCGACGGCACCAGAAAATCGCGCGCACCTTCGGGCGACGAAGCCGTCAGGATCGGTGTCTGATACTCAAGGAAGCCCTGATCGACCATGCGCTGACGGATCGAATGAATCACACGCGAACGCAGGACAATGTTCTTGTGCAGGGTTTCGCGGCGCAGATCGAGGAAACGGTTTTTCAGGCGGATTTCTTCGGGGTAATCCGGTTCACCAAACACCGGCAAGGGCAGTTCGGCGGCCTCAGACAGCACTTCGACATCAGCAACCTGCACTTCGATCTCTCCGGTCGGCAGGTTAGCATTAACGACCTCTGCATCACGCGCCACCACCTTACCGTCAATACGGATCACGCTTTCGGCGCGCAGGCGTTCCACCTTGGCGAAACCGGGGCTGGACGGATCAAAAACCAGTTGGGTCAGGCCATAATGATCACGCAAATCAATAAATAAAAGGCCGCCGTGGTCGCGTTTGCGGTGAATCCAGCCACTGAGACGGGTTTCAGAACCTGCATCGGAGCTGCGCAAGGCGCCGCAGGTATGGGAGCGATAGATGTGCATATGAAGGCCGAAATCCAAGCAGATTTAAGGAGATTTGTTGCGCCGTAAGGCACATGATGCGCCGCGCTTGTCAAGCTTTTTGCCACATTTTGCCCGTTACGCCACCGTAGATTTACCCACATGCCATCCCCGTTTATAACGCAGGCGGTCATTGTGTTTCGCCCTCAGCGCTTCTACATTAAGGACTTGCGCAAAGACATGCGTTTCTCACCGAAAGTCCGCCTCCCTTGCCCGTGCAATTACCGCTAGATCTGGAAACAGCCGATCGTTATAGCGCTGATCAGTTTATCACCACGGCCGCCTTATCCGGTGTCATGGGTGTTTTGCTGCGTCCGGATCAATGGTTGTCGCCACACCTGATTCTGCAAGGCCCGACCGGCAGCGGTAAAACCCATCTGGGGCATATGTTTGCCGCCCGTCACAAAGGGCAATTCCTGAGCGCTGAGGCCACATTCCATCTGGATACGACCCGGCTTCTGCC
>JBAWDM010000206.1:0-5657 GCA_049590735.1 Asticcacaulis sp.
GGGCTTTACGGTCTTTCTGGCGGCCTGGGTCAATCCTGACGTTTCTATGAAAGACACGAGCTTCGAAGACTATATGTTCGGCGGCATCTATGAGGCCACGCAAAAAGTTCTCGAACAGACAGGGGCCAAGTCGGTCAACGCGGTCGGCTATTGCATTGGCGGCACCTTGCTGGGGTGCGCTCTGGCTCATATGGCGGCCAAAGGGGATAGATCCATTTCTTCAGCCACCTTCTTTACGGCCCAGCACGATTTTTCAGAGGCCGGTGACCTGTTGCTGTTTACCAGCGAGAGCTGGCTGACGGCGCTGGAAAAACAGATGGATGCCGCCGGTGGCGTTCTGCCCGGCTCTGCCATGGCCGATACCTTTAATTCTTTGCGCGCCAATGATCTGATCTGGTCTTTCTTCGTCAATAACTATTTGTTGGGTAAGGATCTCACGCCCTTTGATCTGCTGTGCTGGAATTCAGACCAGACCCGCATGCCCAAGGCGCTGCATATGTTTTATCTGCGTAAGTTTTACGGCGAAAACGCCCTGACAAACGGAAAACTGACTCTGGCCGGTGTCGATATTGATCTGAAAAACGTGAAAATCCCCATCTACGAACAGGCTGGCCGCGAAGATCATATTGCGCCGCCGGCCTCCGTTTATAAGGGATCAAAACTGTTTGGCGGGCCTGTCACCTTCATGCTGGCCGGATCAGGCCATATTGCCGGTGTCGTCAATCATCCGGATGCCAAAAAATACCAGCACTGGCTTAATCCGGCGCATCCGGACACAATGCAGGACTGGCTTGCGGGTGCAGAAGAACATGCCGGTTCGTGGTGGCCGCATTGGGCAGGCTGGCTAAATGCCCGATCTGGTGACTATGTTGAAGCGCGCGACCCTGCCAAAGGCCCGTTGCCCCCCCTTATGGACGCGCCCGGCGCCTATGTGATGGTCAAATCGTAAACCACACCCCTTTATGGCCTCTTTATGTCCATAGCAGAGCTTAGATAGATACCTCTTACGTCCAAAGTCTTAGGGTCAGATAACGGCGCACTATCAATATGTGCCAAATAATGACTGTAAGGAGCTTTGCACATGGCCACGACTGTTAACGCACACTTTGAACCGAAAACGGACCAATACGGCGAACTGACCCTTCAGGCAGAGCATCCCATGCATGGTGCCTTGTATAATTACCTTGTCGGACTGGCGTTTATTTGTTTTGTTATTCTGACCGCCAGTGGCATTTTATTTGCCGATCAGGCCGATTTTTCCAATCCCTCAAGTCATGCCGCACACGACTACACCCCGGCAGCGATGGATTATAACTGAGCTAAATATCCGTTATAAAGGTCATCTGATCATAGGCCGGCTCTACCCCGTCAGGCAGTTCGGCCTTTAACGCCGCATAGTCCATTTCCTGATGCAGATTGGTTAGGATAGTGCGTTCAGGCCTGATCCGCCTTACCCATTCCAGTGTTTTGGCCAGATGGGCGTGTGTCGGGTGTGGTTTATGACGCAGAGCATCGACAATCCACACCTTAAGGCCTTTAAGCGCCGCAAAGCTGGCCTCCGGCAGATTGGACACGTCGCTGGAATAGGCGACATCCCCCAGACGATAACCTACAGAACGGATCGGGCCATGTTCCTGATCAAAGGTGATGATCGGCAGATTGCCACCTTTCCCGGATATATGCCAGGGCGCTCCGTGCGGCGGGATGAAATGCGGCTCACATACCGGCGGATAGCCCATATTTCCTTTAAACACATAGCCAAACCGCGCCGTTAAGGTGTCACGCGTGGCGGCATCAAAATAGCCGTCAATGGGTCTTGACCGCGCAAATGTGAAGGCGCGCATGTCGTCAAGGCCGTGGGTCTGATCGGCATGATCATGCGTCCACAAAACCGCATCCAGATGCGGCACCTGTGCCGCCAGCATCTGATTGCGAAAATCCGGTGAGGTATCAGTCACAACCGAGGTCATGACCTCAGGCGCACTTTCTTCATAAAGCGCAAACCAGGCCGAACAACGCGAGCGCCTGTTTTTAGGGTTTTGCGGATCACACGCCCCCCAATAGCCGTCAATGCGCGGCACACCGGTGGAACAGCCTGATCCTAATATCGTGGTTTTGAGCTTCAGGCCCATCAGCCCTTAATCCGATCAAATAATTTAAAGAAGGATGTGTGCGTAATCGCCCTTACCTCATCGAGGCTCCATCCGCGTATTTCGCCCAGCCTATCGTAAACATGCGTCACATAGGCCGGTTCGTTACGTCTGCCGCGCATCGGTATGGGGGCCAGATAGGGGCAGTCGGTTTCGATGATGATTTTGTCGGCCGGCATGTCCTTTATGATATCGCGCACATCCTGCGCCGCCTTGAAGGTGGCAATCCCTGACACTGAAAACCATGCCCCCAGCTCCGCGCAGGTCTTAGCCAGCTCCGGGCCGCTGGTGTAGCAATGCAGCAAAAGCTTAAACGCACCTTTGGCGTGTTCTTCGCTTAAAATTTTGCCCATCATCTCATCGGCTTCGCGACTATGGACCACAAGCGGCAGGCCGCTTTCGCGCGCTGCCGCAATATGGGTTCTGAACACCTGCGCCTGAATATCACGCGGGCTGAAATCATAGTGGAAATCAAGCCCGCATTCACCAATCCCCACTACTTTCGGCTTTTCAGCCAATTTCAATAGTGTCTCGACGCTCAGATCCGGCGCTTCACGGGCCTCATGCGGATGGGTGCCGACCGTGGCCCATATATCCTTATGGTCATGTGCGATCTGATAAACAGCCTCAAAATTTGAGACGCGATCACAGATATTGATCATCAAACCGACCCCCGCCGCGCGGGCGCGCGCAATCACCTCATCACGGTCTTCGTCAAATTGTGGAGCATGCAGATTGACGTGAGAATCAATATATTGGCAATCAACCATCACAACTCAACCCTTACCCAAAGACAGGTTTGCCAACGCATTGTAAACAGACCAGAAATAGTCTCCGCGATCAAGATTGATCCCTTCGACTTCTGTGACGGCTAAACTGAGTTTTGACCACAGATTTGCATCATTTTGCCCACTTTGCGATGTCTCCGCACTCAGGGCGCGTTCATGTAACCGATCGTTCAGACAGGCCATGAAGGTGGCGAATTTCTTAGCACCATCATTCTTAGCCGATGAGGATTTGAACATGGCCGCCATCTGCATCAGCTCGGTGCGCGCTGGCATGGGCGTACTCAGCAAACGCCCCGCCAGAGCATCCATCTCAAGAGCGCCTTCCTCATAGAGACTAAGCGCCAGACCCGGTGCCCCATGCGCCAGCCGCACCAGCCGTTCCAGCGTTTCTTCGTCACAATCAATCCGTTTAGCGACAAAGGCCCTGACCTCTTCGTCGCTCCACGGCACAAAGCTCAACCGGCGGCAACGCGAACGAATGGTCGCCAGCAAACGGCCCGGCGAATGCGAAATCAGAAACAGGATGCCCTTATGCGGCGGCTCCTCCAGAATCTTCAATAAGGCATTGGCGGAATTGATATTCAGATCATCGACCGAATCAATAATACAGACACGATAGGGCGAACGTGATGGAGCCTTTGAAAAGAATTCGCCTATCTCACGCACCGCATCCACGCTGATGTTTTTCTTCAGCTTGCTTTCGCCCATTTCGCGCTCAAGCACCAAAAGATCGGGGTGTGAGCCTGCCGTGATCAACCGCACATCGGCATCATCCGGCGACATGCCCAGCGCGCCATAATGGCTGTCGCGGTCACGACCCATCAAAAACCGCGCGCAACGAAAGGCAAAGCTGGCCTTGCCAACGCCTTGCGGCCCGCACAACAGCCAGGCGTGATGCAACCGGTTCTTCTCATAGGCCGACACAAAGGCCTGATCCGGCCCCTCGCCCTTTTCAAAGGCGAAATTGTCGCGTGGCATTGTCAGGGCAGCCTCGCTCATCACGCCCCCCGCAATTGCGGAAAGGCCGCCTGTATGCGCTGCCAAATATCGCTGGCAATAGGATCAATGCCGCGGTCGGCATCAATAATCTGATAACGATCAGGAACTTGCACAGCACGGGCCAGAAACCCTGCCCGCAAACGTTCGTGAAAAGCTAATCCCTTAGATTCAAAACGATTTTCAGAATCTCCACGCGCATCCGCACGCTTCAAACCGGCCTCCACAGGCATATCCATCAACAAGACAAGATCGGGTTGGGTTGCGCCCACAACCGCTTCATCAATCTGTTCAATAAAGGCAGGCGCGACACCGCCGCCTGCCCCTTGATAGGCGCGTGACGAATCCGCAAAACGGTCGCAAACCACCCATGCCCCACGCAAAAGCGCCGGACGGATAACTTTTTCAAGATGGTCAGCGCGCGCCGCATACATCATCAAAAGCTCGCTCATGGGCGACCAACGGGTTGCATCGCCCCGCACCAACAGATCGCGCAAGGCTTCGGCACCCGTTGATCCGCCGGGTTCGCGTGTTTGCACGACCTCAAGACCTAGCGCGCGCAATTTCGCCACCAAGGCCTTGACCTGAGTGGACTTGCCCGCGCCTTCGCCACCCTCAAAAGTGATGAAGCGCGCTCGCAACTCAGTCATATATTCAGATGATGTGTTCACACAGGCAGATAGACCGCCTTTTGGGGGATTTCTCAAGTGTAATTGTTGGATTTTTAGTCCGCGCGAACAAGGATAGCGCTGGCAAAGCCCGCACTGATAGCCTCCTGCCGATGGGTTTCTGCGCTGGCGGGGCTATTGTAAGGCCCGAGATAGACAATATAAAGCTGGCCGCGTTTTTCGATCCGCGTATCGCGCATGCGATCCTGCGCCCTGTCGGCATTGGATCTGTCGGAAAAAGCACCTAGTTGCACTTTGAATCGACCGCTCGATTCGGCAACCCTAGACGGCAAAGGATCGGCACGCACCGAACCCGTGGGTTCCGCAGGCCCTAACCACACGATTTTCACCTTGGCGGTTCCGGTTTGATAGACGCCCAAAGCCTTAGCAGCTCCTCGGCTTAGATCCATAACGCGATTATCGACAAACGGGCCACGATCATTGACCCGCAGCCGGATTGTCTTGCCATTATCCAGATTGGTGACTTCGGCAATGCTGGGCAAGGGAAAGGTTTTATGGGCGGCGTAAATGCCATCGGGCTCAAAGCGTTCGCCATTGGCCGTTGTGGCATTGGGTGATTCTTCGCTGTACCAGGAGGCTGTGCCGGTCTGGCTGTCGCCGCGTGACGGAATGCGCGGATAATAGGTACGCCCGCGTATGGTATAGGCCCGCAAATTGCCGGAATTATATTGCGGGTCGCGGGCGATATCCGGCCCCCTGCCCCCACCTGAACGCGTGGTAGCGCAACCGCTCAGAACCACTGAGGCGATTAGGGCAAAGGCCGCCAGTTTCAAAGGGCCAAAGGATGGGAACGCGGAGGTGTGGGGCACTTTTTTACAACTAAGTTTGGATTGAACGGGCTCATTTTGACGGCAAGAAACGAAATCTTGGTTAAGAGGCCTTAAGCCTGAGGCGGGGCTTTCAAAAAAAGTGGATGCGGGGGCTTGGCAGGGCGCTGGCCTCACGCTACAAGCGCCGTTCACTCAACACGGACAGGTGGCCGAGTGGTTTAAGGCAGCGGTCTTGAAAACCGCCGTAGGTGGAAGCCTACCGTG
>JBAWDM010000207.1:0-5273 GCA_049590735.1 Asticcacaulis sp.
GACATAGAAGGTGGCACTGTTTCCCGTAGCGCGCGCGCTTGAAACGAGGCTGCGGCCACGTGCCACGGTGGCATTAGAGGTGGCGGTCACATCGGAATTGTTAAGCTGCGTATTATTAGCCGCCATATCCGCCTGACACTCAGCGCAGGCATAGCCCACAGCCTGATTGCCGACAGCCGTGGCCGAGGTGTAACCATCCCAGCCAACATTGCCATCAAAACTGGCGCTGACATCCACACCGCCGGAAGAGACCTGATTATTATCTATGCGGACATATTTGTCATTATTACCGGCCGACATCTGATTGCCGATGCCGTTAGCCGTGGCATAGGCTTCGCCATACTGGTCCGCCTGAACCACAGCCTGCGACTGGACAGCGCCCGTCTGGGTTTGCTTATTGTCAACCACCAGAGAGCCGCCCTGATTCTGCAGGTCGACCGTATTGGCAACCGCGTTCGATGTGGCGGTCATATTCCAGACATTGCCGGCAAAAACCTCGGCGCGTGCCTGAGTCATGGCGGACTGATCCTGAGTCACGGTATGCTCCTGAGAGCCGCGATCATCGCTGTAGGCCGCATAGCTGTTATTGGTGGCGCTGGCATTATAGGCGTTGGGCGATGGCGAATAATGCACGGTGGCCGACACATTGGCCTTGGCGGCCGTGGCGGAGGTTTGCCAGGATTGCGCATCCAGCCGTCCATTGGTCACTTCATAGGCTGTATGATTGACCTCCGTGACCGCATTGCCTTCGCCGCTGACATAGATGGCATTATTAGGCGCCTGAACGTCGGTGATGGTTTCCACCTGAGCGGCGGTCGAATCCTGATGTGTGGCGGCGGTCAGATGTGCGCCATTGGTCACGCCCGTGGCATAGTTGCCAATGGCCTGCGTTGTCGCATAGACAGGCGTACCCAGCGACAAATCTTCGTCGCCGGTATTCACACCCTCAATATAGGCCGTGGCGCGAACACTGCCGCGCAGGGTCTGCACAGAGTTCAGATTGGCATCCATGCTGTCATTGCCCACCTGCACATCATTGCCGGTGGCCGCACTTTCGGCCTTGGTCAGGCCGTCATTCTGGATAACCGTCAGGGTCTGGGTGGCCAGTACGTCACCGGCCTGATCCTGACTATTATTGAAGTCGCCGTCGTTCGCTGTCTGACTAGTAGCGGGAAGCGCTATCAGCGTCAGAGCGGCGATGCTTGTCGCCAGCGACATTTTGCCAACGATTCGGATCTGAGCGCGTTTCAGCATTGTTAGTCTCCAGATTATTATAGGCCGGGGTCAGGCCACCGGTGGCGCCCAGGGTATCGTTGTAAAGAAAGTCATTCTTCGGATCGAGACAGACCTCAGGGCCGGAAACACCATACAGATTGGCCATGAATTCCAGCGTCGAGCGCTCGATCATCGAACGGACGGCCAGCTGCATGGGCTCAAGCGCGCCCTGACCACCACTGATGTCGAAAATATTGCCGTTCAGAATATCAAAGACACCGGCCTTGATTTCGCGACCGACAATTTGCTTTTGGTAGGAGATAACATCCACGACTTCGAGCGTGCGTGTATCCACAAGACGCAGATCCAATGCGACATTCATGACATAGGTGCGGCCGGAGAAAAGACCCTTAACGCCTGTATCTTTAACTTCGCCGGCATAGGCATCCACGCCGGATGAGCGGATATTATAGTTCAGTTCGGTAATGCCGCCGACAATAAAGAAGTCGGAGCCCGCGACCTGACCGGCCATGATCTTACGATAATCGGCCGGATGGGTCGGGTTGGCCACGGCACCATCGGTGATCAGCTTGTTATTGGCATATTTCAGCTCAAGTTCGCCGACCGAGGTGTCAAAACGCTCCACCTGACGCGCACCGGCCTTAGCGAGCGCGGTCATGGCCATCAGGGATGCGCCTTGCGTGATTTCACGACCGCCTTCAAGGGAGACCTTGCCGGTATAGTCAGAGATACGGCCGACGGCCAGACGGGGCGAGGCCAGACGATGTGCACGGGCATAGCCACCCAGACAGACCAGAGCGTCCGAATAGGCAGTGGCATTGGCCGTGACCGGCGCGGCGCCAATCGGCGTCTTGTAATTGCCATCGGCCTGAACGCCCGGCGTCATACAGCCGGTTAAGGCCACGCTCATGGCGGCGGCGCTGATCAGGGCCAGAGAGGCGCGTAATGTCCGGCCTTTGGTTGCGGGTGTGCGGTTCTGTGAAGTCATCAGAAGTTTACCTGTCCGGTTAAGTCATTAGAAGTTGTGCCCTGGGCGCCGGTAGCGGTGCTGCCATTAGCGGTGGCGGTTACATTGCCGTTATTGGTCTGGGTGGAATGCACGATCACTGTGTTGTACTTGCCCTGTACAATGACCTGCAGATTGTTGCCGATAGCCGTAGCGCCCCCCAGCGCCCCTGCGCCGGAATAGGAATCGCCCGCACCCAAGGTCTTGGAATAGGAATAGACACTGTTGTCTGTGCCGGTTGTCATCATGCCGTCGACCATGACACGATTGCCATTGGCATCCCGCGTGGACGGATCAATCGCATTTTGCATTTGATTGCGGGTCAGGCCATAGCCGGTCTCATAGGCCGATACGCTGCCGCGCATGCTTTGCGCCACGGCGGCCGCAGGCGCATACAGGGCACCTGATGCAGCGATCAGGCTGGCAGTGCCTATGATGGCAAGTGATTTCTTAGGTGACATTAACGCACTCCGGAGCCCGGGTCAAAACGCCAGGACATGGCGAACGACCAGCAATTTGGATGCCACACTGAGACACAACCCTAAAAATTAGGTGTATTTTTTCTGAATCTGCGCATTAAATTCATATTTATGGTGTTTTTTATCGCTCAGAGCGTCACTTCCCACTGTCCAAGGCATGAAGGGCTGCGCATATATAGTCCCAACAGCCCGTATTCTTTCCGAAAAGTCCCATTATATGACAGATGACACCCTGCCCACAGGCAAAGAGCCTGCCTTTACCGCCCCGTTATTGTCTCTGTTTGTGCCGATTTTGATCATAGGCTGTTATGGCATTCAGGTTTGGGTGGGCCCTCAGGTCGAAGCCCTTTTGTTTGATAACTTCGCCCTTAGCCCCATTTTGCTGCAGCAGGGACAATATGGTCTGTTGCTCACGCACCTCTTTTTGCACGGCAGCTGGTCGCATGCCCTTTTCAATGCGGTCTTTTGTCTGGCGTTCGCCACACCGGTTATACGCGCTTTTGGCAAAGGTCCGGGCAGCGCGGCGTCTTATCTGTCACTTTTTCTGTTGTGTGGCATGGTGGCGGGGCTGGGTTATTGCCTGTTGAATCTGTCGTCAACCACACCCGTGGTCGGAGCGTCAGGTGCCATTTACGGACTGATAGGCGCATCCAGCCGTATATATGGTGTACGCGGTCTGTCAGGCGGTGTGGCGGGACTGTTCGACCGGCGCGCGCTGTCCATGGCGGCTGTCTGGTGCGGGCTTAATCTACTGACAGCCTTGTTGCCTTATGTGCCGGGCGGCGGCGGCATGCAGATTGCCTGGCAGGCGCATATTGTCGGCTATATGTTTGGCTATCTGATTGTTGGCCTGTGGCTGCATGCCTTTCACCCCGGTTTCTTCACGAGAAATTGACCCGAACCTGAGGTCTGTGCATTGCATTTTAGCGCTTACGGGGTGACCCTCCACTGACTGCATATATAATGACATCCGGGGAGGGTGCGCTATGTTGATCAATCAGTTGCTGAATGCCAAAGGGCATGAGGTTTTTACCGTCAGCCCTGAAGATACCTTGTCTGCGGTCGCGGCCTTGCTTCACACCCGTAAGGTGGGAGCTTTTGTGGTAACGGATCAGAATGCCAGGGTGGTAGGCATTATATCCGAGCGGGACATTATACGTGCCATTGCTACAACCGGGGTAACGGCCCTGTCCCAGGCTGTCAGCCAGATCATGACCCGTGAAGTCTTTTCGGCCAGTCTTGGCGAAGCTGTGGATGCTTTGCTGGGGCGCATGACTGATCGGCGCATTCGTCACTTGCCGGTAATGGAGGGAACCAGACTTGTGGGCATTGTCTCCATTGGCGATCTGGTTAAGGCCAAAATTGCCGCCACTGAGCATGAGGCGCAAACTCTCAAGGCCTATATTACCTCTGGCTAAAGCGGTCGGCGCTGTGGTGGTACGGCTTTAGGGCTGAAAAAAGCCCATTTACACCGCATCGCAGCAGGAATTGTGGAAAACTGTCATGTTTATGTATTTTAGGCTTGCGACTCTGATCCTAAGCCCCTAGACACCGCACCTCGCTGTTACGGTCCTTATACGGGGTTGCGACGAAGGCGGATGAGACCAGCAGGTTTCATCAATGTGAATTAAAAAATTCATTTAACGCTTGATGCCAACGACAAATAAGACTAAGACAGCGCTTCTTCTGATACCAACAAGGTTTTGAAGGGGTTGTTCGTTTTGATAACCCATCAGCTTTGTTGTCTTTGAGTTCTAACGGTCGGAAACGACGCTGTGGAAAACTTAGAAAATCGGTTGACACGATTTCGGCGCTTCGGTAATAGAGCGCCTCCTCTGACGACTAGGGTATAAGTTGTTCCCGCAGCCAATTTGGTTGGCGCGGTGCAGGTCTTTGACATTGTTATATATGGAAAGGGAATCGCAGGCGGCGGTGTTCTTGCGAAGATGTTGAGATACATCTTCATACGACACTAATTTGTTTGCGGTCTCTTTAAAAAGACAACCATTAAGGTTGGTCTGACTTCGGTTAGGCTGGCCTTTAGTGGGAACTCGTTAATAATTAGATTTACGCAATGTAACGCAGTAACGGTTGGACTTCGGTTCAACATGATAATGCTTATGAGCAGATTAAGGTCAAAACAACCTGAGAGTTTGATCCTGGCTCAGAGCGAACGCTGGCGGCAGGCCTAACACATGCAAGTCGAACGAACCTTCGGGTTAGTGGCGGACGGGTGAGTAACACGTGGGAACGTACCTTTTGGTTCGGAATAACGCAGAGAAATTTGCGCTAATACCGAATGTGCCCCCCATTTATTTGGGGTGGGAAAGATTTATCGCCATTAGAGCGGCCCGCGTTAGATTAGCTAGTTGGTGAGGTAAAGGCTCACCAAGGCTACGATCTATAGCTGGTCTGAGAGGATGATCAGCCACATTGGGACTGAGACACGGCCCAAACTCCTACGGGAGGCAGCAGTGGGGAATCTTGCGCAATGGGCGAAAGCCTGACGCAGCCATGCCGCGTGAATGATGAAGGTCTTAGGATTGTAAAAT
>JBAWDM010000208.1:0-18842 GCA_049590735.1 Asticcacaulis sp.
GGTGCGCGACACCCTGGTCTCCTTCAACTTCGGCTCGCGCGGCTTTGGCTTCATCGGCTTCTGGCCGTGGGCTTCACGCTCATTGTCGATAGCGGCATCCAGCGCATCCCAGTCGTCCGACCGCGACTTGGCGATCAACGCCACCGAACAGGTAGCCGATGAACAAAGCCTTGAGCATCAAGGTCGGGTCAAGCGGCGGACGCCCGTTGTCGGCGCAGTACAGTCCGGCGACACGGTTATGGATGAAAGAGAACTCGATCACAGCTTCGATCTTGCGAAGCCGGTGATCCTTCGGAACCAAGCTTTCGAGCGTCACCATCTCTAAGGCGGTTTGTTCGGAGAGGGTTTCTTGAACATAGCCCAGAGAATCACAAACCCCCAGCTTACGCCTAGGTTTGTCAGCAGTCTGGGCTTTTTTGTACCTGCCGCATGGAAATGGATCATAGCCGAATCCGACATTTGCAGGTAAGGCAATAGGCTCGCGATATTTCAAAAGGCCTTATCATGACAGATAGTTCCGCGCCCCTGACACATCCCCGTAAGGCAGCGGCTGTCTTTATTCTGATCACGGTCTTTTTGGACATGCTGTCGATCGGTGTGATCATTCCGGTTCTGCCCAATCTGGTCAAAAGCTTTTTGAATGGATCGGTATCGCAAGCCGGTATCTGGATAGGCATTTTTGGTGCGGCCTGGGGTTTGGCGCAATTCATTTTCTCCCCCATTCAGGGTGGCCTGTCGGATGCCATAGGCCGTCGTCCGGTTATTCTGGCGTCTAATTTCGGAACCGGGATCGATTTCCTGTTCATGGCTTTGGCGCCGGGCCTGTGGTGGCTTCTGGCGGGGCGGATCATATCCGGCATAACGTCCGCCAGCATATCGACCGCTTACGCCTATATGAGTGACGTGACCGAACCCGCCGGACGTTCCAAGGTCTTTGGCCTGATGGGCGCAGCGTTCGGCGTAGGGTTTATTGTCGGCCCCAGTCTTGGCGGCATCGTTGGGGACATCAATCCACACTATCCCTTTTATCTGGCTGCGATCTTAAGCCTGTGTAATTTTATGTACGGTTTCTTTGTTCTGCCGGAATCTCTGCCACCGGAGAAACGCAAGCCCTTTAATATCCGCAATGCCAATCCCCTGGGATCGTTTCGGTTTCTGGCCCGTTCCGCTCAGGTTTTGCGCCTGTCGGTCATGTATTTGTTGATGATGTTTGCGCAAAATGTCTTTCCGACCGCCATGGTGCTCTATGCCGGTTACCGGTTTGGCTGGGGGCCTAAGGAGGTGGGGATCATGCTAGCGGTTGTCGGGGTCAATTCCGCCATTGTACAGGCCGGCCTGACGGGCATAATTGTTAAAAAACTGGGTGAGCGCAAGACCATGTTTCTGGGCCTGATGACGGGCTTGATATCCTTTATTGGCTATGGGCTTGCGCCCAACTGGGTGGCATTTTGTGCGTTTCTGCCGATTGGTGCCTTCTGGGGATTGGCCATGCCGAACATCCAGTCCCTAATGAGTTCCAAGATCGACGCCAAGGAGCAGGGGGCTTTACAGGGTGCCAATATGAGCCTGTCCTCCATGGCCACGATTTTTGCGCCTTTGTTGTTCGGTTTTACGCTGTCGGCTTTCACCAAGAGCGGTGTGCCGTTCGCTTTAAGTGGCGCGCCCTTCCTTTTGGCGGCCCTGTGTCTGCTGGCGGCTCTTATTCTGGGCTTAGGGGTCACGCAGTCGCTTAAGGTCGAGCCCGTCCGTCTGGATGCCGTGTAAAATTATGATTTTGGCGCCAAAGCCTTGATGCTGCCGCATTAATTTTTACATTAAGGGCATGAAACAAAACCGTGTGGGACTATCCGTCATGAATGTACGCGCGCCTGTCTGTGTGGCCATAGCGCTGTTGCTCGTCTCTTGTTCTCCCAGCCATTCGCAAGATGATAAGGCGTTTTCCGGCTCAGGCTTTAATGAGACGCTGAATGCGCCGGCGCGTGTGCCCGATAATGCAGTGGGCATAAAAACCAGCTTTTCGCCTGTTGTCAAAACGGTCGCGCCCGCTGTGGTCAATGTCTATGCCAAGCGTGTCGTGCGTCAGCAGATTGACCCTTTCTGGTCCTTGTTTGGTGCTCAGCCGCAGGCCCGTCAGGAAGGGTCGCTCGGTTCCGGCGTCATAGTGCGCAAGGACGGCATCATCATCACCAATAATCATGTCATCGCCGGTGGCGAAGAATTCATGGTGGTGCTCAATGATCGCCGTCAGTTTCCGGCCAAGCTTTTGCTGGCGGACCCTCGTACCGATCTGGCTGTCCTGCAGATTGATGCCAAGGCGGCCTTGCCCACACTTGAAATGGATGATGACCGCAATCTGGAGGTTGGTGATCTGGTGCTGGCCATCGGTAATCCGTTTGGCGTAGGCCAGACCGTGACCAATGGTATTATCTCTGCGCTTGACCGCACAGCCGGCGGGCCGGACGGTGGTTCCTATATTCAGACAGATGCAGCCATTAATCCGGGCAATTCCGGCGGGGCACTGGTGGATATGAATGGCCGCCTGATCGGTGTTAATTCGATGATTGTGTCTGGGTCGGGGTCTTCGGCAGGGATTGGGTTTGCTATTCCATCGGCTCTGGTGAAGCGTGTTGTCGATAGCGCTACGGGCGGTGCTAAGGCGCTGAAACGGCCGTGGCTGGGGGCCAAGGCCGATACGGTCACCAGCGACATCGCCAAATCTTTGGGCATGGATCGCCCCGAAGGTGTTCTGGTGTCGGACATCTACCCAAATAGCGCGGCGGATCAGGCGGGCCTTAAGACCGGTGATGTTATCCTCAGCATGGACGGTCAGCCCATCAATGACACGGCGGGCCTGCGTTATCGCATGGATTTGCTGACCATTGGCCAGTCGACCAAAATGGGGTTAATGCGTGATGGCAAGACGGTTTCGGTAACCCTTAAGGCGCAGGCCGCCTTAGAATCACCGTCACGTGATGAACGCGCCCTCGACGGTAAGACGCCCTTTGCCGGGGCCACAGTGGTCAATCTGTCACCGGCAGTGGCTCAGGATATCGGTGTCGATCCGTTTTCTGCAACTAAGGGGGTGATGGTGTCTTCTATCGAATCGGCGCGCACCTATGCCGCATCCGTGGGTCTGCGTCCGGGTGATATAATCCGCTCGGTTAATGGCAAGGCAATCACCTCAACCCGTGATCTGGAGGCCATCACCAAGGCAGGGGCACGGCGCTGGCAGATTACAATTGTACGTGGTGGCCAGACGATTACGGCGACTTTTAGTTAGATTTGCCACTCGCTCAGGTGCATGCTACTTTTTCACATCATGCGGGGGGTGAAATATGCGCTGGGAAATAACGATCCTGATGGGGCTTTGTGTGTGGCTTAGTGGCGCGGCAGCGCTTGCCAATAGCCCCCTGTACGGGGCTGACTCTATTGTTGATTATCAAGCTTTTAGAAGCATAGAACAAAAGGCCGAGTCGGGTGATGCGAAGGCGCAGTTCGAGCTTTATAACCTGTACGGTCTCAAAAAAGATTATGCCCGCGCGTATGAATGGTCGGAAAAAGCGGCCGATAATGGTTATGCAGAAGCCTTAAGGTGGTCATTTATGCGTTATGATGACGGTGGTAATTTTAGTGATTACCGCACAAAAATCGATTATCCAAAGGCCTTTCAACGTTTAAAACAATTGGAGGTTGTCGATCCAGAAGGGGCATGGTTCCATCTCGGCATCTATTATCGTTATGGTAAGGGCGTGAAACGCGATTATATGTTGGCATTTCACTATTTCAGCTTACGCGCCAATCCCGACAAGCCAGAAGTGTCTCCAGATTTTTGGGCGCAAATCGAATTGGGCAATATATATGCCAAGGGCTTGGGCATAAAGCGTGATGATATCAGCGCCTATGTTTGGTACGGATTGGGGTCCGAGCAATGGCTGCAATACCAAGACCATCCTAGTGACAAATGCGGTACATATATTGACTCTTATTGTGACGATGGAAGATACGAGAAGATTAGTGCACACCGTGAAAAACTCAGGCGACGATTGACAATTGCGGGCCTGCAAACCGCGCAAAGCCGTATGAAAGCCTTTCGGGACAAATACCCGCTGGCCCTAGGGACGGTAGGCTCTTGTGAGCCGTCTGTGGTGACTATTCCACCGCCCATACCGATAAACCAGTAGCCAAAAGTCTTAACGCGCGTTAACCTTTGCGCAGTGTGGATATTTGTTCCCGCTACTACCAAGGGTGCCGGTCGTGAGCTTTTTTGCACAAGTTGGACGTCATGCTACGCAGCCTGTATCGGCCCTGCAACGGGATACAGCACGACGCTATCGCATGCAAAATGTGTACAGAACAACAGAACCGCTCGATCAACATGGCCCGGCGTTATATGTCACCTTGTCGCCCGTCGCTAAGGCGCATCTGGATGAACTGCGTCAGACCCTGGCGGCTGGTCGCGTCAAGGCGTAGATTCCGCTTCCAACAAAACGCGCTTTGTTCTATATTTGTTTCATGTCCAAAGCCCCCCTTACTGATCTTTTCGGCACGCCGGAGCCGATGCTGAAAAACGCCATGCCGCAGGTAGGTGATGAGCAAAAGCCGCTCGCTGATCGTCTGCGCCCGCAAAAACTTAGTGATATTGTCGGTCAGGATCATTTGCTGGGTGAAGGTGGAGCCATTGCCCGTCTGGTGGAACGCGGTTTTCTGCCCAGCCTGATTTTGTGGGGCCCGCCGGGGGTCGGTAAGACCACGATTGCGCGTCTGCTGGCGCAAGCGGCGGGATATGAATTTCAACAGATATCGGCCGTTTTTTCCGGTGTCGCCGACCTGAAAAAGGTCTTCGAGCAGGCGCAGTTCCGCCACAGTCAGGGCGCGCGCACGGTTTTATTTGTCGATGAAATCCATCGTTTTAACCGCGCCCAGCAGGACAGCTTTCTGCCCTATGTTGAGGCGGGTGTCGTCACCCTGATCGGGGCCACGACGGAAAATCCCTCGTTTGAACTGAATGGCGCGTTATTGTCACGCAGTCAGGTCTTTGTGCTGAAACGTCTGGATGAAGCGGCGCTTGATAAGATTATCAGCAGGGCCGAAGCCTTTCTGGAACGACCCTTGCCTTTGCTGCCCGAAGCCTATGACACGCTGAAATTGCTCAGTGACGGCGATGGGCGTTATCTTCTTAGCCTGATTGAATCGCTGGATCGCATGGGCTTTGCCGAGCCGCTCAGTTCGGATGGGCTGCTGGCCAATCTGCAAAAACGCCGCCCGAACCACGATAAGGACAGGGAAGGGCACTATAATCTGATCTCGGCTCTGCATAAGTCGGTGCGCGGATCGGATCCGGATGCGGCGCTATATTGGCTGGCGCGCATGTTGAACGGCGGCGATGATCCTTTGTTTATCGCGCGGCGCATGATTCGCATGGCGTCTGAGGATATTGGCAATGCCGATCCCATGTCGCTTTTGATGTGCCATGCCGCGCGCGATACCTATGAGGTGCTGGGCTCTCCCGAAGGTGAATTGGCCTTAGCGCAGGCCGTAGTACACATGGCGTCTGCGCCGAAATCCAATGCTGTATATACGGCTTTCAAAGCAGCGCAAAAGGCGGCCAGGGAGACGGGGCATCTTGACCCGCCGGCCATTATCCTCAATGCGCCCACCAAGCTGATGAAGGATATCGGCTATGGCGCGGGCTATGTCTATGATCCTGACGATCCGGATGGCTTTTCAGGTCAGAACTATTTCCCTGATGGCCTGGCGCGCCCGCAATTTTATAAGCCCAAGGGCGATGGACACGAAGGCAAGACCAGACAAAGGCTGGAGTTTCTTAAGGATTTGCGTCAGGAAAAGCAGAAGCGATAGGGCTTAAATCCCCAGCATCCAGCCTTCTTCGGTTGCGGCGACATCGCTATCGGATTCGCTTAAGGCCTTGGGCGCCGCAAACAGACCGGCCAATTGCCCCTTATCGTCCGCCTCTGCCAGAGCCGTGGCCGTCAGGCGCACGCCGGTCGCGTCCTTGACTTCGCCGGTTTCCACAGCCCCCTCATAAAGCGGGCTATAAACTTCGGCGATCACGGTTGAAATGCCGTCAAGTGCGGCTTCGTCCAGCGCGCCAAAGCCGGTTTCAAAGGGCCAGATTTTGGCCTTGTCCCCCAGCTCGGCTTTCAGCGTCCGGATGGCGGCAATGCCCAGCATGGACTGGCCACTGACAACGCCAGCGCCGTGCATCTGCCATAGCCCCTTAGAATGCGCTGATTTTTTCAAAGCATGCGTCGCCTGTTCGGTCAGGCGCAATTCCGGAAAGTCGCCCAGGCTGTCGGGCTTAAGCGTCGACAGCCATTTCTGCGCCGCGTTTTTCGGACACCCCCAGAACGGATAGGCCGCATCGGTCATCAGCCGGTTCATCTTGGCGGCGACCTGAAAACGGTTATTGGTATTGTCGGGTTTGTCGACAATGTTTTTGCCCATAAATTCCCACATGCCGTTCCAGTTGGCCTGCGGCAGATTCAGCCGGGCGGCCGTGCCACGCGGAAAGCCCAGCGCAAAATCGAGACCCAGAAAAATGCGGTCACCGCGCTTATGCAGATCGTTCATCAGGGTCTTCAAGAGGCTGATGGCTTCGGTACGGGTCGCCGGATTATGGGTTTCATAAGACAGGCGAAAGCGCACATCGCGCTTCATGACGCCAATCCATACCGAGGACTCACCGGTTTTTTTACCTTCGGCGGCACTGTAATCGACAATGATATAGGCCCCAAACAGACGTGACACAGGGTGTACTCCGATATGAAAAAGTCGGCTGCTTGTAACGCGAATAGGGCGGGTAAAAAAGGGTATAATGCGCCGAATGGTGGCTTTGCACAGCTTATCGCAGGAAAACCTATTCCTTTTTTGTGTCAAACGGGTTTAAGCAGGACACCAGACGGATTTTGACAAACCCAGAGTGCATTATGTCCAGAATTTTACGAGCCGGTGTCGCTGGCGCAGGCGTCTTTGGCGGCTATCATGTCAATAAATATAAGCAGATGACGGATGTCGCCCTTGCCGGTATCTATGATCTGGATAAGGCGCGCTCTGAGGCGCTGGCTGACACGCATGGGGTGAAGGCCTTTGGTGGCGATGAACTGGGCGATTTTCTGACGCAGATTGATGTGCTGACCGTGGCGACACCGGCTTTTGCGCATGCCTCTGTGGCGCTCAGGGCGCTTGAGGCGGGTGTGCATGTCTATAGTGAAAAGCCGCTGGCTGTGACCACTGAGGATGGCGCGGCCATGGTGGAACGGGCGGCATCAAAGGGTTTAGTACTGGCCTGTGGACATCAGGAACGGGCTGTGTTTGAAGCCATGGGCCTTTATGATGTGCCCGAACGGCCTTTGTCGCTTGAGGCGGTGCGCAATGGCACGGCATCGACACGTAATCTCGATGTATCCGTTACGCTGGATCTGATGATTCACGATCTGGATCTGGCCCGGACGCTGGCGGGCAGTGAAGCCGCAGGGCTAACGGCGCAGTCAAAACGCCGCAGCGATGCCGGTTACACGGCCACGGGCGCGGATGAAATGCAGGCCGATGTCACTTTTGCCAATGATATGAAGGCCAGTTTTAAAGCCTCACGCATGGCCGAAGAACGTATGCGGACAATGCGCATTGTCTATCCCAGTGGTGAAGTCATGATTGACCTGCTGAGCCGCCGTTTTGACAATACTACGCCGTTTAAACTGAATGCCGATTTTGCTGAGGCCGATATTGCCCGCGACCCTCTGGGGACCAGTGTGTCGCGATTTCTGGAAACCGTACGTGGCGAACGCCAAAGGCCGTTATGTACCGGCACAGAGGCTTTGCTGGCGTTGAAACTTGCTCTGGCTATTGATGCGGCCTAAATCGCGCGTACCGTAAACAGGATTTCATGCAGCATCATGAAAACCGAGAACATGGACACGCTCAGCATGAAGCGCACCAGCCCTATTTCAGCCGGGGCGAAGGCGGTGCGGCCTTCTATGATGGCGACAAACGGCAGGATCGAGGTCTGGCGCAGAACGGCACTATAGCTGTCGCCCATAAGCCGCTTTCGCTTCACGTCGATCAGATTGGCGCCCAATCCACACAGGGCCAGTAAAGTGCCAAAAAACATCCAGCCGGCCAGATTACCGTTGGTGATGATATGCGTCAGCGCCCATAGGCCAATACCTGCCAGTACGGGATGACGTGAAACGCGAATAATACCGTGTACCGGCTTGTCCGGCATATGTTTCAAAGCCAGCAAATTGGTCGGAGACAGCATGGTGAGGCCGCAGACCAACAGGAAGAAGGCAAAGAAATTACCAATCTGGCCCACTATGCGCAAAAAGGGGCCTGACTGCCACAGGACAATATTCATCGGATCACTCAGCGCAAAGGTGAAGGCCACGCTGATGGCAATCAGGCCCACAAGGGACAGGATTGAAAACGCCATATAATAGGCAGGGCCGCCAATAGCGCCCAGCAGGCGCTCACGCAATAAGGTGCCACTGATCAGCAAATGGATACCAAGAAAGAAGACGCACGCAAGTGCCAGGGTCCACATAGGTGAGGCTCCGGATTAAAAACAACGAATCCATTGTGCGCGATAATAGCTGGCGGCACAATGCGCGGAAGGCTTTTTACAACGCTTCTACGGTTAAAGCCTTAGCTATCGCAAGGGCATGCGATCGGACATGGCTCACCTATTGTCTTCGTCATAGTCCTCATAGGGGGCATCGTCCGGGGCATCTTCCCACGGTGGCAAGGCGGTGTTTTTAGCGGGCTTAGCGGCAATGGTAGGGCTTACGTGTTCACCCGTCTTCGGTTCAGTCGGATAGGCGGACGGCGAGGGCATGCGTTTGATGACGGCATCAATATGCGACAGCCACTTGCGGCCCAGCCGCACAGCCTCGGCGGCCGTCTTGGCGTGAATGGGGTTCTGGCTGACGTCGCCAAACAGATTTAGCTCGAATTCGGGCGTTTGCACATCGTCAAAAATCAGGCGTAAGGTGACCGTGGAAGCCTGAGCATGGGTTTCATTCAGCACCCGTCTGGGCTCGCCTTTTTGTGCGCGGGCTACCACACGTTCATCGACGATCAGTTCCGCCCCTTCAATCTCGTCAAAGGCAAAGACCAGGCCCTGACCGGCCGGATTGAAAATAACCGCCAGATCGCCATTGGTGAAATCGAGTCCGGCTGCCTTCTTACCCCCCAGATCATAGACAATGGCGTCGGCAGGTTTGCCCAGCGAAGTGGTCAGGGCGCGCGCTAAGCGGCGCGAGCTTTCAAACCACCACATAAGGCCTGAGGCAATCAGGGTCAGGCCAATGCCGGCGAATAAAAAATACAATAGGATTCGAGCGGCATGGGCCATGTGTAGATCACGCCTGATGTTAAACTTGTAGAAAACTTTATGGCGGGAAAGCGGTTAAGATTTTGTTGTGAGTTCAATGGCTACGGGCACATGATCCGAAGGCTTGGCAGCTTCGTGTGAGCGACCGCGCGCATCCTTATGGATAGTCATGTCCCGAAGGCGGTCGGCGGCCTGAGGCGACAGCAGATGATGGTCGATGCGTATGCCTTCATTTTTCGGCCAGGCACCGGCCTGATAGTCCCAGAATGTATAGCGATTGCCATCCGGCGGTCCGTCTTGCCCGTAAAGCTGTTCAAATGCATCCGTATAGCCCAGGTTTTTCAGGCCCTGATAGGCGCGTTTGACGGCGGGTTGATACAGGGCGTCATCCAGCCAGACGCTTTCTTTCCAAAGATCAGATTTTGTCGGTATAATGTTGAAATCACCCGCTAAAACGGTCATTTCTTCAAGTGTTAAGAGCATTTTGGCACGGGCATGCAGGCGTTCCAGCCAGCGCAGCTTATAGCTATATTTCTCAGTGCCGATCGGATTGCCATTGGGCAGATATATACAACCAAACCGCACAGGCTCAGGGGCCTCAATCACGGCCTCGATATAGCGAGAATGATCGTCGGCCTCATCGTCCAAACCACGTTGGATATCACTGAGCGGATATTTAGATAGGATCGCCACGCCATTATAGGATTTCTGACCGTGGACAGCACAATTATAACCTAAGGATTCAAAGGCTTCGATGGGGAATTTTTCGTCGACGCATTTTATTTCTTGCAACCCGCACACATCCGGCTGCGCCTCTTGAAACCATTCAAGAAGTAGCGGCAGGCGGGCATTGACGGAGTTAACATTCCAGGTCGCAATTTTCATAAGCCAGATTTAAACAGGCTGAGTGAAGACAGCAAGCGAAAGACGAAATTTAGAGTGAAAAACTGGTGCCGCATCCGCACGAGGCCACAGCCAAGGGATTAAGAATTTTAAACTGTGAACCCACTAATTCTTCGACGTAATCAATCATGGATCCAGCCATGAGTGGGATAGATATTTCATCCACCAAGGCCGTGGCACCATCAAAGCTGATGGCGGTTTCGTCGGGTTTGGCCTCATTGGTGAGATCCAGCACGTATTGAAAGCCTGAGCAGCCGCCCCCTTCGACCAATACACGCAGCATAACAGGATGCCCCGCATCGGTACTAAGGCGGTTCAGGTGCCTTGCGGCGGAGGCAGTAAGGGAGATATTGTGGCTCATGGCATCAATATGGGCGCATTTGTTGATAAAATCAGCCCCCCGTCACGAAAACCGCGTAAATTTTTTAGAAAATCGGTTTAGCAAGATATGATCCAATGAAACGACGCATCAAAAGTGGAGATATGACGTGAAGACTCTGGCCACCTATGCCTGCGATGTGAATAAAAGCCTTGGTCGTTTGAACCCTGAGGCTGAAAGCCCGACACGTACGGCCTATGCTCGTGATCGTGATAGAATCATCCATTCAACCGCCTTTCGTCGCCTGAAGGGCAAGACGCAGGTTTTTGTGGCCAATGAAGGCGATTATTTTCGTACACGTCTGACCCATAGCCTTGAGGTGGCACAGGTGGCCAGATCGCTGGCGCATTCGTTGAATATCAATGAGGACTTGGCCGAAACCATCGCTTTGTCGCATGATCTGGGCCATCCGCCCTTTGGTCATGCTGGTGAGGATGAGCTTCATGCCTGTATGTCACCTTGGGGTGGATATGATCATAATGTGCAGACATTTCGTGTTATTACGCGCCTTGAAGTGCGCTATCCGGCTTTTGACGGGCTCAACCTGACATGGGAAACGCTAGAGGGTATCGTTAAGCACAATGGCCCCGTCTTAGATCATATGTCTAAGCCATCATGGAAAGCGATTGTTGATTTTAATGCGCAGTGGGATTTGCGCCCCGACAGCTATGCGTCGCTAGAGGCCCAGGCTGCCGCCATTGCCGACGATATTGCCTATAATAGTCACGATATTGATGATGGTCTGCGCGCCGGTCTTTTTAGCATTGCTGATCTGATGGAGGTACCATTGATTGGCCCGGCACTGGCATCTGTGCAGTTAGATTGGCCCGGCATTGACCAACGTTTATGGCGCTTAGAAGCGGTGCGTCGCATGCTGGGCACTATGATGAGCGATGTGCTGGTCGAAACGCAAAAGCGTATTCGTGACCACAATATTGTAAATGCCGAAAATGTGCGTTCGGCATCAAGCCAAACGGTGGCTTTTTCAGCCACAGTTTTAAATGATTTATCGCGGTTACGCGGTTTTTTACATGAACGCATGTATAAACACTACACGCTCAATCGCACCCGTAGCCATGCTAAACGTACCCTGCACAGCATGTTTGGTCAGTTTATGAGTGAACCCAATACGCTGCCGGTAGAATGGTATCAGCGTGTTTGTTCAAAAGATTCAGAAACCGCCAGAGCACGCGTCATCTGCGACTATATAGCTGGCATGACGGATGCTTTTGCGATCGAAGAGCACCGCAGGCTGTTTTCATTTAATGGCTGAAAGGTTTTTTAGCGCGAAGATTTCTTCGACAAGAACATGGCAGCATCGGCCTCACTGACCCACGCTTCGGCGGAGTCTTGGGCCGCATAGCAGCGGACACCGAATGATCCGCCAACCTTAAGGTACAGGCCATTATGTTCAAATGTGCCTGTCATCAATTCAGCCTCAAGCTTCATGGCCTTAATGCGTGAGGATTTGAGATCGGCATGGCGCAACAATATAGCAAATTCATCGCCGCCCATCCGGCCAACACTGTCACCTTCGCGGACGCTGGCATTTAAGACCTGAGCCGTGTGAATGAGGGCTTTATCACCAGCAGCGTGACCATAGATGTCATTGATGCTTTTGAAGCCATCCATATCCAGATAGATCAGGCAGGCCTCTTCGCCATAGCGGCGGCAATCAGCCATGGCGCGGTGAACTTCGTGCAAAAAGGCGCGGCGATTGAGCGTAGGCGTCAGAACATCGCTATCGGCCTGATCTTGTGCGTTTTGTAAACGCAGGGCCTGTTGGTGGAATTGCTCTCGCCATTGAGCATTTTCACGCATTAGTGAGTCGATGAGGGTGCGTGCTGCCGGTGGCCAATCAGGTTGCGCCACTAAGGAGGACGGCGAAGATACAGGCTTTATCGTAGGCGCGGCAGGTTCAGGAACTTCTGCTTTTGAAGCCGGTGCATGTGAATTAGGCTCGAAATCATTGGAGGCAAAATATTGCGCTAACAGATTTTGCATAGACGCGGTTGTGGCGCGCGGCGGCTTTTCAGACAAGCCCGAAGACGTCTGTTGTCGGTTCATACCGTCTTCGGCCGATGATGGCTGATGTGAGTCCAGTCCCATTCTTTCCGTAAGTCTGATAATTGTCGCCGAAGCCATTAAGAGTCCTGATATTCGTTTTATGAAAGCACGGAAGCTGTCATCACGCAATGTCGCTTGCTAATAGCTTTAGATAGTTTTGCGGCCTTTGTGCGGCGTGACCTGCTTGGGACTGGGGATTAACGCCTTTTTAAGGGGGATAAGGCGCGTATTTATAGTTACCACTAAGGGCTTGCAGTTGAAAACCGCGCCGCTATACTCCGCGCCTTTCCAAAAGCCTTTCTTTTTAAGGACACGCGCATATGGCTGAAACGCCAAAGGTAGCCATTATAATGGGGTCACGCTCCGATTGGGGGGTCATGAAGGCGGCGGCGGCAGCCCTTGATCAATTATGTGTCAGCTATATGACCCGCGTTGTCTCGGCGCACCGCACCCCGCAACGCCTGTATGAATTTGCCACAGGTGCTAAGGCGGCGGGCTTTAAAGTTATTATTGCGGGCGCAGGTGGGGCTGCGCATCTGCCCGGCATGACGGCGTCCATGACGACCTTGCCGGTCTTGGGTGTACCCGTCGCTGTACGTGACGGGCTTAAGGGCATTGATTCGCTGTTGAGCATTGTGCAAATGCCAGGTGGAGTGCCTGTCGGCACGCTGGCGGTCGGTGAGGCGGGCGCTAAGAATGCAGGCCTTTTAGCGGCCCAGATTTTGGCCCTTAGTGATGCGGGGCTCGCTGATCGCATAGAGGCGTTTCGTGCGGCCCAAACGGCTTCAGTTCCGGACACGGTGGAAGACTAAATGTTAAAAACGCCTCTCGCCTTAGGTGCGACTATCGGCATATTGGGCGATGGTCAGTTGGGCCGTATGCTCTCTCAGGCCGCCTCTAAACTTGGTTTTAAGGTGGTGACCTTTGGCCCTGATGTTGGCTCGCCTGCCGCGCAGGTGTCGTTGGCGTCTAAGGTCGCGGCCTATACGGACGAAGCGGTTTTAAGCAATCTGGCGGAAACTTGCGATGTCATTACCTTTGAATTTGAAAATGTGCCCGCCGCCAGTCTCGATTTTCTGAGCAGCAAGGGCGCGGTTGTCGCCCCATCGTCCAAAGCGCTGCGCATCACCCAAGACCGCGTGTTGGAAAAAACTTTTGCGCGTCAGGCCGGTATTGCCACGGTTGATTTTTTTGAAGTCAATTCATTGGCTGATCTACATACGGCGATTAAAGCCTCGCCAACCCGCGAAGCCCTGCTGAAAACTCGCCGCGAAGGCTATGACGGCAAAGGGCAGGTCTGGGTGCGAGGTATAAATGACGCCGCAGCGGCCTATGAATCCTTAGGTGGGCGTCCGGCTATCTTGGAATCCAAGGCCAGTTTCGCCCGTGAGATCTCGGTGGTGGCGGCACGCGGTTGGGATGGCACGATCAAGGCTTTTCCGATTGGTGAAAACCATCATGTCAATGGAATCCTATCGACCACCTTAGCACCGGCTCAGGTGTCAGAATCTTTGACGATTGCGGCTCATGCTATCGCCAAAAAGGTGCTGGAAGGCCTGGACTATGTTGGTGTTTTGGCCGTTGAGTTGTTTGTCTTGCCGGATGATAGCCTGTTGCTCAACGAGATTGCGCCACGCGTGCATAATTCCGGTCACTGGACGCAGGATGGTTGTTTGTGTGATCAGTTCGAACAACATATACGTGCTGTGGCGGGCTGGCCCTTGGGTGATGCTAAAGCACGCTCTACGATTGAGATGACCAATTTGTTAGGCGAGGACATTTTGGCGTGGCCGCAACTGGCCGCCGAACCTAATGCCAGCCTCTATGTTTATGGCAAGTCTGAGCCGCGGGCTGGCCGGAAAATGGGTCACATCAACCGCATAAAATCGTAAATCTCGCACTTGCGAATTGCGTATTTATGCAAAATGGCTCAGAAGCGGCTCAATCTATTTTGCCACAATAAGAAAAAGTCGAACCTATGTTTATTGTTACCCTGACCTACAAGATGCCCAACGACGAAGTTGATCGTCATCTGGACGCCCACATGGCTTGGCTGCGTGAAGGCTACGCGTCTGGTGTGTTTATGGCGGCTGGTCGTCGTGTTCCACGCACAGGCGGTATGATTCTGGCCGGTGGCGAGCGCGACGTCCTTGAGGCTATGATGCGCCGTGATCCGTTCCAGATCCACGGTATTGCCGACTATGTGATTGCTGAGGTCAACATCACCTCGACGGCTGACGGCTTGGAAGCCCTTAAAGGCTAAATTAGGCGGCGCTACTGCCAAAGCGCAGGCGGCCCAGTTTTTCAGCTAAACCCAGCATCAGAGATTCGGGGCTAGCCGGAAGCTTGGCCTTGAATTTTTCATATTGCATGACCTTTTCGATATTACGGTCGATCTGAGCCAGTTGTGCGTCTCGGCCTTGCGACAGGCGGGTCATCATGGCCGTGGTCAATATGCCGGAAACTATCAGGCGCTTGGAATAATGATTTTCATCAAGTGCCTTATCGCCAGCCAGCCGCCAGATCGTGTCGGCGGTTTGCCATAAAAGTCGGTGATAGAGGGCGGCATGGCGGGGCAGGGCGAAAAAGCCCATCAGGCGCATCGCCAGCTTTTCATGCTCGGCTGCCGCATCGAGGCGCAGATTGAGCAGATGTGCGATCTTTTGACGAATCTTCATATCACTCAGCGATTCGGCACTCTCAGGCAGAGCGGCATCATGGGCGCGCCACAGTATGGCGGCGATATCGGTGGCGCCATTGGGCGCGATAAGCTCAGATTCGCCGTCACTCATGCCCAAGATACGCGCGCCTGCCTTTAAACTTAAGGCGTTGAGCCCAAGCTCGGGCACAAAATCGGCAACAGCCAAAGCCAAGCGGATTTCAGCAGCCTTAAGGCTCGAAAAGGGTATATGTGCGCTCATAAAACCATCATAGGCGCATAGGCGATCCAAGCCAAGTGTCAGCGTATAAACCAGCCAAAACAAAGTGTCGCAGGCTAAAATAAATCGAGAGACGTGCATTCACGCAAAAAAGGTCGTAAAATGCCTTTTCATACTTCAGTTTGGCTGGACATCTTCGCAGACGTGATGTATTGCCCAACCCAGCTTTTATCGGGCGATCTTCCTGCAAGCTATAGTTTGCGGGTGAATTGCCCTTTTCACTTTTACACCTTAAACCGGTTGAGGCTTAACGCTACGGCGCTGGCGTCAATAGTCTCCGGCTTAAGACCACCGAATGGAGAGATACCTCTGGTACAGATTTTTGTCCGTGACAACAATGTCGATCAGGCCCTCAAGGCCCTGAAGAAGAAGATGCAGCGCGAAGGTTCCTTCCGCGAAATGAAGCGCCACGTACATTACGAAAAGCCTTCGGAAAAGCGCGCCCGTCAACAGGCCGAAGCTGTCCGTCGTGCCCGCAAGCTGGCTCGCAAGCGTCTGCAACGCGAAGGCGGTCTGCCCGCTTCGCCGCCGCGTCCGGCCCGCGCCTGATTTTGCACGGATTGAATATATCTGCGGGGTTATTTCGCGGATGTATTTAACAAAATTCAAGAGCGCTGAAGGCATGGCTTTCAGCGTTTTTCCGTTTGGAGACGGCTATGGCTATAAGCGATACGGATGACCTGCCTCTGGACGCCAAGGATCTGGGCGTATTGACAACCGCCATGCCGGCAGACACCAACCCATCCGGCGATATTTTCGGTGGCTGGCTGATGGCGCAGATGGACCTGGCGGCGGGCAATATTGCTGCTCGTTATTCGCAAGGTCGTGTGGCGACGATTGCTGTCGATGGCATGGTTTTTTTGACGCCGGTTCAGGTGGGCGACGAGGTCAGTGTCTATGCGCGGATATTAACGGTGGGGCGCACTTCGATGAAAATGCGGGTTCAGGCCTATCGCCGCTTACGCGAAGGCGAAGACAAGATACGGGTCACTCAGGCCATCTTTACCTTTGTGGCCATTGATGAGATGGGGCGGCCAAGGCCGGTGCCCCATCATGAGGCTTAAAGCTTAGCGGCCTTTTTATTTCGTATCATAATGCGCCAGTGTGACCTTATGACTGAAGGTCAAGCGCACCGCGCCCTTCATATCAGAGGGTACGAAATAGGGTGTGCCCGCCGGATATTCACCTTTGCTGGCTGTTTTCGGCAGGGGCTTTTTCTGGCCATTGGCCCATTCCGCCACACCATCACCGCCACCCACCATATAGACGCGATCCAGTTTCGGCAGCATGAGGGCCAGAGGCCCGGCAATCTTGCTCATGGCGGCATTGCCTTGCTGCACGCCTGTCGCTAAGGCCTGAGCATCATAGGTGGTGGAATCCGGCTGCGGCGAATAGACATGCAGCTTCATGCCCACGCCGGCGCTTTCCGGGCCGCTGATGGATACGGTGGCGCCTCCATTGAGCTGGTCACGCGTAGGCAGGGGAGTCAGGCGGCCATCGCTGCCCAGACGGATCGGCGTGGTCTGGCCCTTATAGCTCATAGTGATTTTAACCGCCGCCGGATCAGCATGTTTGACCCGCAGCACATAATAGACGCTCAGCTGATTGCGGGCCGATGCCGGCAAATTCAAAAACCCTTTAAGCCCCGGAAACGCATCCGAAGCCGAGGCGTTTTGCGTGGTAATGCCATTTGCCGTTACGGGTGCCGGCGCGGCGCTGCCGGAGACAGGGGCGCTGAGCAGGGCAAGGGCAGCCGCTGAGGATACGAAGATTTTAGAAAGCCGGGACATAGATACAGACATGAGCCTCATTATTCGGGTTGGATTATGATCATCTAACATAAGGCCCTGATTATAAAAAACGAAGACTGAATGGGGCCTGAACGCGCTTCATAAGCAAACAGCGCCGATGTTTCCATCTGCGCTGTTATCGGTATATAGGCATCAGAGGTGCGGGTTTACAGTCCCTTGACGATGCCTTCGACCATCTTCTTGGCGTCCCCGAACAACATCATAGTATTGTCCCTGAAGAACAGTTCGTTTTCAACACCGGCATAGCCCGCCGACATGCCGCGTTTGATAAACAGAATGGTGCGGGCCTTTTCGACATCGAGAATCGGCATGCCATAGATGGCAGAGGTCGTGTCGGTTTTGGCGGCCGGATTGGTGACGTCATTGGCCCCGATTACAAAGGCGACATCCGCCGTGGCGAATTCGGAATTGATGTCTTCCAGCTCAAACACTTCGTCATAGGGCACATTGGCTTCGGCCAGCAGGACGTTCATGTGCCCAGGCATCCGGCCGGCAACGGGGTGAATGGCGTATTTTACCTCGACACCTTCTTCTTTGAGCTTATCGGCCATCTCACGCAGGGCGTGCTGGGCCTGGGCCACCGCCATGCCGTAACCGGGGACGATAATGACCTTACTGGCGTTCTTCATAATGAAGGCGGCATCATCGGCTGAGCCTTGTTTGACCGGCCTTGTTTCGACCGCGCCGCCGCCCGCCGCCGCTGTATCTCCGCCAAAACCGCCCATGATGACGCTGAAGAAGTTGCGGTTCATGGCCTTGCACATAATGTAGCTGAGAATCGCGCCGGAGGAGCCGACCAGAGCGCCCGTAATGATCAGCGCGATGTTTTCCAGCGTAAATCCAAGCGCTGCTGCCGCCCAACCTGAGTAAGAGTTAAGCATGGAGACAACGACAGGCATATCCGCGCCGCCGATCGGTATGATCAGAGTAATCCCGAGCACCAGAGCAATGGCGAATATGCCCCAGAAGGCCCAAGTGGCTAAGCCATGCGTGACGATGAGGGTGACGATCAGGGCTACAACCACAATCGCCAGAACAATGTTCAGCAGGTGGCGTTGCGGCAGCAGGATCGGCGCGCCGGACATATTGCCATTCAGCTTGGCAAAGGCGATGACCGAGCCGGTAAAGGTAATGGCACCGATGGCACAACCCAAAGACAGCTCAATTAGCGACTGGGTTTTGAGACCGCCTGCGCCATCATCAATGCCAAAAGCTTGTGGTGAATAGAGCGCGCCAATGGCCACCATGCAGGCTGCCAGACCGACCAGAGAGTGAAACGCGGCCACCAGTTGCGGCATGGAGGTCATGGAGACCTTTTGCGCGATCCGGGTTCCGGCAATGCCACCTATGGCGATACCGCACAGGATGATGACAATCGTGTCCGGATCGAGATC
>JBAWDM010000209.1:0-3283 GCA_049590735.1 Asticcacaulis sp.
GGCCTATGATGATCCGTGCCTGACAGCTGATTTTCTGGCTGAGACCTGCGCGGCTATTACCCCGCAAAACCACAATCCAAATTTGCCACCTTTTAGCGGCGGTCTGATCGGACTGGCGGCCTTTGAGCTGGGCCTGCGGCTGGAAAACATGAAACGCCGTCCTTTTCGGATCGAAGGCCGTGAGGTCTGGCCGGAACTGGTCATCGCGGCCTATCCGGCCGTGCTGGCCTTTGATCATCATAAAAAACAACTTCTGGCCATAGGGCGCGGCGCGACAGCAGACGAAGCCGAGGCGGCGCGTGACCACCTGATCCGGCTTTATACGCAAACCGCCATTATGCCGTTACGCGAAGGGCCATTTTGCGACACCCCCCTGCGGCTGGAAACGCCTGATGAGGTGCACGAAGACAAGGTGGCGGCCCTGATCCGGCAAATCCATAGCGGCGATCTGTTTCAGGCCAATCTGGCACGCGGCTGGAGCGGGCAATTAAACGCCGCCGCCTCACCCGGTCAACTCATGTCGGCCCTTCATGTCAAAGGAGCGGCTCCCTTTGGCGGTTTCCTGAATTTAGGCGAGCGCTTTATCCTGTCTAACAGTCCGGAACGCTTTATCCGGCTGGATGGCGCAGGCCTGATGGAAACCCGTCCCATCAAGGGCACCCGCCCGCGTGGCGCGACCCCGCAAGATGATGCCGCACAGGCCGCCGCACTATTAGCCAGCGAAAAAGACCGTGCCGAAAATCTGATGATTGTCGATCTGATGCGCCATGATCTGTCAAAGGTCTCTGAGATCGGTAGCGTCAAGGTGACGGCGCTCAATGCGCTGGAATCCTATGCCAATGTCCATCACCTTGTCTCCAGTGTCACCGCGCACTTGCAAGCGGGCAAAACGGCGGCAGATGTTCTGTGCGCCACCTTTCCGCCCGGCTCTATTTCCGGCGCACCTAAGGTGCAGGCCATGAAGGTAATTTATGACATGGAGGCGGCACGCGGCCCCTATTGCGGCTCATTGTTTTTCATAGATGCCGGTGGTGCTATGGATTCCAATGTCCTGATCCGCACCGTGGTCATGGAGCGCGATGCCGGCAGGGTCTGGCACTTAAGGGTCTGCGCCGGCGGTGGCATTGTCGCCGACAGCCAGCCACAGGCGGAACGCGCAGAGACGGACACCAAGCTATCGCTGATAAGGACTGTGCTGGAAGGGCCGGACTTTTAACTTTAAGCGTTTATTTAGCAGGTCGCACAGGCCACGGCGATGCCATTACGCGGATGATGTTGGAAGGTATAGGAAAAGACGGTGCCATTCTTGATAAAATTACCGATCGGCGAGTCAAACCTATAGTCCACCTGAGTCAGGATCAGGCTTTCTCCGATGCCGATCTGATCAGTTGTGACCGAAGAAACCGGATCATTCTTTTTAGGACAAGCCGCGCTTTGACTGGCGGTTTGCTGACACCAGTTCACACGTGCAATACCAGCTGTTTTCCCGGAGCTGTCACTTTGCATGGTCACCGAGATCAGGCGTATCTTCAACGGCCCGCCACTGCTACTGGCAGAGGCAAAGGGCTGCATCATGCTGGTGCCAATGGCCCACAGATCCTTGATACTGGTCACATCAATGGTTTCCGACTGCGCCGTCAGATCACCAATCGTCGCCGCCAGGTGAGAGGCACGGCGCGACGCCATCATCCCCAGCGTCAGTTCCGCCATACCCAGATAGGCCATGATCAAAAAGGGCGCTACCAGCGCAAATTCTATGGCGGACACGCCGCGCCGGTCGTTTGCGAACCTCCGGCCAAAGACCTTCAGACCCATGATCTGCCGCGACACCTGATTGAGCTTTTGCAAGGACATCTTAAAACGGCTCATTTCTGAAAATAACCCGCGCCGACACCACCGTGTCCTTATTGCTCAGGCTGGTCAGGCCGCCATTCAAAAACGGCGTGAACAGGGTCCATTCATAATAGGCCCGCACCATCTGAATCTTGGAGCCGCCGCCAATCTTATACGGGAAAACCGCCGGATAGAATTTACCATTCTTGATCGGATCGGTTAGCGGAATAGCGCTGAAAGTGTCATAGGTCTGCACCTCAAGATGCAACCGGCTCATGCAATCCCCGGCCAGCCAGCCCATGCCCTGACACACAGTTTGTTTAAAGCTGTTTGCTGTCGAATTGCCCTGAGTGGTGATGCCGGTGCGTATGTCACGGGCGGCCTTATCTGTGGCACTGTCCAGCGTGACCGACAAAAGAATAACCAGCGCCAGCTCAATACAGGAAAAGATCAAAAAGATCAGGGGCGCGGCAATCAAGGCAAATTCCACCGCCGCCGCGCCGCGCGTGTTCTTTACCGATCGATTGGCAAATCGCCTGAATGTCCGAAAATGAGCAAGCATGGCCCGCATTGAATTTTACCGCCCTGACTTAAGCTCACCTACCCTACACAATCGGTGTCAACAGTCAGTTAAGGCGTCGTATTTATCCGACGCCTTAAAATCCTACATGCCATTGCCGCCGGTTGCGCCACCCGGCACACCACTTGTCACACCACTTGTCATGCCACTGGCCACCTGTGTCGGCATGGCATTGACAAAGCCCGGAGTCGTTTCCGCATCCACCGCGGTACAGACGCTGGAACAATCCATCAAGGTGGATTTCAGTCCCTTATAAACATTGACCGCGCCCTTGGGGCCGGCGGTCACTACAATCTCACCGTCAAACAAGGCATGGCCTGAACGGTCGGTAATGGTGACCGAGCTGTTTCCAAACCCCTTGCCGACTATATATATAGTCCGCGAGTCGATCACCTGCACATCGGCAATATCCGGATTGGCGACAATCACGGAACCGGCAGAGCCCCCCAGCGATATACGCATGGAATGGTTTTTTTCGACCACTACCCTTTGGCCCGCACTGGCCTGGGTGGCGCTGAGGCTGATAAGGGCGGCCATTACCGGAATGAAAAGGCCGGTCATTTTGATCTTCATCTGCGTCATCGTCCTGAGTTTGGGCGGGCTTTTAAGGGGTGAGCACCACACACTTTATATAGGGTCACGGGCTTTATATACGGCGCAGGTAAGCGGCCGATTAGAAAAGAGGGTAAACAATAAATCTTTAAAATTACTGAACACAATATTAACATAAAAAAATACCCATTAATACAACGCTAAATATGCTTAAAATAAGTTAAGGTTAATTGCAATTAATAGTAACTCAAGATTAACTATAGAATAATTCAAAGTTTTTTTATGTGTTTACTTGGCTTTAATCAAGTTGCGCTAATT
>JBAWDM010000210.1:0-4662 GCA_049590735.1 Asticcacaulis sp.
GACCAGTTGCGTCAGGCGCAAAAAATGGAAGCAGTAGGTCAACTAACTGGCGGTATTGCTCATGATTTCAATAATATGCTGGCCGTTGTTCTAGGTTCACTTGAGCTTTTAAATCGCCGGTTTGGCGCAGAAGACGCCCGCACCAAACGCCAGATAGAAGCGGCATCTGACGCCGCCAGACGGGCGGCCAATCTGACGCAGCGCCTGCTGGCCTTTTCGCGCCAACAACCCTTGCGGCCTGAAACCGTCGAGCCCAATAAGCTCGTTTCCAGCATGTCTGACCTGCTGCATCACTCGATCGGTACCGATATACGTCTGGAGACGGTTTTGGCGGCCGGCGTCTGGGCCGTTCATGTCGATCCCAATCAACTGGAAAATGTCATTCTCAATCTGGCGGTGAATGCGCGCGACGCCATGCCGGACGGCGGGCGACTGACGATTGAAACCCAGAATGCCCATCTGGACGAGCGCTACGCCCTTAATGAGCCCGATATCACCCCCGGCCATTATGTTATGTTGGCTATAAGTGACACAGGCATGGGTATGAAGCCGGACGTGATCGCCAAGGCTTTTGACCCGTTTTTCACCACGAAAGAAGTCGGAAAGGGTACAGGTCTGGGGCTGAGTCAGGTCTATGGCTTTGTCAAACAATCCGGCGGCAATGTAAAAATATATTCAGAGGCGGGTAAGGGGACGACGGTCAAAATCTATCTGCCCAGAGATTACAACACCACTGGATCAATATTGATTAAAGAAGAAGGCTTTGTCGCCGTGTCGGGTGAAAAGCGCGAAATTGTTTTGATTGTCGATGATGAACCGGCGGTGCGTCAATTCAGCGTCGATGCCTTTACCGAACTGGGTTACAGTGTGCTGGAAGCAGAAACCGCCGCCATTGCCTTGCAAATGATTGGTTCCAATCCGGACATTGCGCTTCTGTTTACTGATATTGTCATGCCGGATATCAATGGCCGGCAACTGGTGGAAGCCGCGAAAATTATTCGTCCCGACATTAAGGTGCTTTATACAACCGGCTATACGCGCAATGCGGTTTTACACAATGGTGTACTGGATACGGATGTCGATCTGATCGGCAAGCCCTATACACTGGATGAGCTGGCTGTACGTGTCAGGACTTTGCTGGATCGTTAGGTTTGGGCGGTTTTTCCGGCTTGACGAACAGGGCGGTGATTTCCGGATGCTTTGTGCGCACGGTCTTTTCGAGATGATCAACAATGTCTTCTATGTCAGGCGTTTTGAGCTGATCCTCAAATTCGAGACTGAGGGCGGCAATAACGGCCTGCGGGCCCAGTTGCGAGGTGATCAGATAATTCACCGACACTATGCCGCGCGCGGATCCGGCCAGTTTCACAATCGCATTATGGGTGGTCTGGCTGGCGCGTTCACCGATCAGCAGGGCCTTGCTTTCCCGCGCTAAGATAATCGCCACGACCGTCAGCACCAGTCCAATCAGTATTGACGCAATGCCGTCCAGACGCGGCTCATCAAATGTCACCGAAGCCCATGTGCCGATAAGGGCAATGACGATACCAATGATCGCAGCCGAGTCTTCCAGCAAGACCATGAATTTGGGCGGGTCTTTGCTTTTGACTATGGCCTGCCAGTAACTCAATGATCCTTTTGAAGCATGAAAGCTGCGTGCCGCCACCCACCAGGTTCCGCCTTCAAAAACCAGAGACAGGCCCAACACGAGATAGCTGACGAACGGGTTTTCAATCGGCTCAGGGGCATGCAGATGAAAAACCCCCTGAAAGATGGACACAGCCCCGCCGCCGGCAAAGACCAGTATGGCGACGACAAAGCTCCAGAAATACAGCTCACGGCCATAGCCCAGCGGATGGTTTTCATCCCGGTCTTTTTTTGCCTGTCGCATGCCATACAACAGCAAAAGCTGGTTGCCGCTATCGACGAAGCTGTGCACCGCTTCTGAGGCCATGGCGGATGAGCCGGTGAAGAGGGCGGCCACTGTCTTTGTGGCCGCCACCAGCAGATTACCGGCTAAGGCAGCGAATACGACGCCTTTGGAGTCCGACTTCATTGCGGCAGAGCGTAGGCAATCAGGCTGTCACCCTTGGGCGTCTTCATGAAGTGGTGGCCACCGGCCATGATGACCAGATATTCGCGGCCGCTTTCTTCATAGAGCATAGGCGTGGCCTGCCCTCCGGCGGGCAGCACATCTGACCACACGGTTTTTCCGGTCTTGATATCAATGGCGCGGATCAGATTATCGCTGGCCGCCGCAATGAAGACCAGCCCACCGGCTGTGACCGCCGGGCCACCATTATTGGGCGTGCCGATAGTAAAGGGCAGCATGGACGGAATGCCGAACGGGCCATTATTGCGGGCTGTGCCAAAGGGGCGATCCCAAAGGGTTTTGCCGGACGCCAGGTCAATGGCGCGGATACCGCCATAGGGGGGCTGCTTGCACAGCATGCCTGTAACGGGCATCTGCCAGCCGGCATTGACGATGATGGCATAGGGCACGCCTTCCTGCGCCCCTAAGTCTTCATTGTCAGAAGTGGCGGTCTGGCGCGGATCACCCAGACCGTAAATGCCTTTTTGATTGGCAGTTTTGCGGGTGATCAGCTTATTGTAGTTGGGCATATCATTATAATTGGCAATGATGACGCCACGGCGGGGATCGACCGCTAAGCTGCCCCAGTCTGAGCCGCCATTATAGCCGGGATATTCGATGAAACGCTTGCCGACTGTTGGCGGAGTCATATAGCCCTTATAGCTGGCCATGCGGAACTGGATGCGGCAGATCATCTGGTCGATGGGCGACATGCCCCACATATCCTTTTCCTTCAGATCAGGCTGTCGCAGGCTGGCATAACGCGATACCGGCTGGATAGCGGCGCGCTCGGATGGTTCCACGCCGCCGGACGGGGCTTTGTATTGACCAACACCTGTCAAAGACTTACCAGTGCGGCGGTCAATTATATAGATTTCACCCGTCTTGCTGGGCAGGATGAGGGCAGGCACCATGCCATTACCGGTCGGAAAGTTGATCAGAGTGACCTGAGAACCCAGATCGTAATCCCAGACATCCTTATGTACGGTCTGGAACACCCAGCGAGGCTTTCCGGTTTTGACATCCAGCGCTACGAGGGCCGAGGAGACTGCGTTTTCAGCCGGACGCCGTGCGGAGCTGAAATAATCAGCCGACGAATTACCCATGGGCAGATAGACCAGACCCAAAGATTCATCTCCTGTCGCTGCCGTCCACATATTGGGCGTGCCGCGCGTATAGGTCTGGCCTTCGGGCGGGGTTGTTTTTGTGTCGGGTTGCATGACATCCCAGGCAAACCGCAGTTCGCCCGTCACCGCATCATAGCCATGAATAACTCCGGACGGTGCCCAGCGATACTGGCCGTCCTGAACCTGATGGCCGGTGACGATGACGCCGTTTACAATGACAGGCGGCGCCGTAATGGCCACCATGCCGGGGATGACACGGCCCATATTGACCGTAATGTCAACCTGACCATTGGCACCAAAGGCCTGACAAAGTTGGCCGGTCAGGGCGTCCACCGCGATGATACGGCCATCCAATGTGCCTTCGATAATGCGTTGCGCGCAGGGATCATTCGGTTGCGCCGTTGGCACCTTATAATAGGCAACGCCACGGCAGGCAGCCGTATAGGGAATATATTTGGTTTCAACCTTTGGATCATACTCCCAGCGCGCCTTGCCCGTTTGCGGGTCAAGCGCATAGATCTTGTTCATGCCGGAACAGCCATAGAGGCTGTTGCCGATTTTCAGAGGCGTAGTCTCCGCGCCAAACTTATTGGGTTTTTCCTGCGACAGTTCGCCCGTATGATAGGTCCAGACGCGTTGCAGCTTATCGACATTGCTGAGATTGATCTGATCGAGATCGGAATAGCGCTGCGCGGACGGCGCGCCGCCATAGGTTGGCCATTCGGCCTTGTTGCCAAGCGGGGCACTGGCGTCAAAGGCCATGGTGTTTTGCGTATCCGGCACAGGGCTCAGGACGGGGGATCGGTTGGTTATGCCAATCAGCGCGCCCAGTATCACCACAAAGGCCCCAAGGCCTGCAAAACCATAAAGCCGGTAACGCTTGCCGTCTAAAGTATGCAGGCGCGGCAATACGGCCAGCACCCAAATCAGCAGGATCAGCGGGGCCACAATACGCGGCACCAGCGCCCAGCCATTCAGGCCCACCTCAACAAAGCCCCAGAGGATACTGACAATGACGGTGGCTATGTATATCCACGCCCCCAACATCTTGCCATTGGCAATGAACCAGGCGGACGCCAGCAGGGAAGCACCTGCCAACACATAATAAAGACTGCCACCAATGATCGCCAGCCAGGCACCGCCGACAAACAGGATAATACCTATGATAGCCAGAATGACTGAGAGTATAAACGCGCTCCATCCGGAGCGCTCCAACAGGGGTTTAGCACTTAAATTCATCTCACCCTCCTAAGGCCATTAAATCAGTAAGGCTTACGGTTATAGGCATATAAACATGAAGGTTCGGGGTTGATTTGCAGCCCTCAGATAAAGACTTGGTAAAATTCCCGCTTAGATAGAGATTTATGACGTTAGACTTAACCTACAGCATTATCAGTTGCCAGTTCCTCACAACTATGGTGATATTTCACCAAAATAACAATC
>JBAWDM010000211.1:0-17483 GCA_049590735.1 Asticcacaulis sp.
GAGTTCAGTCGATCACTTAAAAATGTAGATAGCAACCCCAGAGAAGCCTTATCTGCGGCTAGCAACATTTTAGAATCCATATGTAAAATATATATTTCCGAAAATTCTCATCTCGAAATGCCCGCCAAAAAAGATTTACCCACGCTTTGGAATATAGTGAGAGTTGATCTCAAATTTGATCACAAATCGGTTGAGGATGCTGACCTCAAGCAAATCCTTTCAGGACTAATTTCGGTGGTGAAGGGGATTGGTGATTTACGAACACATGCTAGTTCAGCCCATGGGCAAGGTAAGAATGCTTATAGGGTTGAGCCTAGACACGCTCGATTAGCTGTTCATGCTGCTCATACTATGGCTTTCTTTGTGCTGGAGACATGGCAGATTAGAAAGTCGAAAGTGGCTTAATATGTAATCAGCGGCGCATATATGCGTATAGGGAAATCTGACTATATTTAAATCAGAAGTGGCTTGCCTTCGGAGATAATTCGCGCTTGAACAGGGGCCTGATATAAGGACCCCGCCATGAAAGAAACCACCCGCCTGACCTCCGCCACACTGGGCCGTAAAAACAGCCGCCGCGCCGTCAATGTCGCGGTGGAACGGGGCTCGACCGTGCTGATGGAAAGCGCTGAGGTGCTTTATGATGACGACATCAAACCGACCTATGGCACGGATGGTCTGACAACCCAAAATGCCCTATGCGCTTTGATTGCCGACTTAGAAGGTGCGCATCAAAGCTTTATCCTGCCCACAGGTTTGGCGGCGCTGACCCTGCCCATCTTTGCCTGTTTGAGCGCAGATGATGAGATATTGGTGGTCAACAGCACCTATGCGCCTGTGCGCCGGTTTCTTGAGACCCAGATGAAGCGGTTTGGCATTACCGCGCGCTATTATGATCCGAAATTGACGGCCGTTGAGGTGCTGGCATTGGCCACGCCGGCCACCAAAATGATCTATGTCGAAAGCCCGGGTTCGCTGACCTTTGATATTCAGGATATACCCGGCATAGCTAAGCTGGCCAAGGCGCGCGGTATCCTGACCCTGTGTGACAATACCTATGGGGCGGGTATTTTATTCAAGCCCTTGAGCCACGGTGTCGATATGGCCATGCAGGCCCTGACCAAATATGCCGGTGGCCATTCTGATATTTTGATGGGCTCGGTCAGCGTCAGCGATCCTAAACTGGCCAAAAAAATCGCGGCGGCCATCAAGGCGTTTGGCTTTTTTACCTCAGCCGACGAAAGCTATCTGTGTTTGCGTGGTTTGCGCTCGGTGCATCTGCGTTTGAAACAAAGCGCCGACTCCGGCCTGAAGGTGGCGCGCTGGCTACAGGCGCGTCCCGAAGTCCTGAGTGTGGTGCATCCGGGCTTAGACAGCCATCCGAACCATGCGATTTTTGCGCGCGATTTCACCGGCCCCAATGGCCTGTTTATGGTCATGTTTAAAGGGGATGGGGCCAAACAGTCTCAGGCCTTTTTGAACAAGCTGACCCTGTTTGGGCTGGGCTTTAGCTGGGGCGGGTATGAGAGCTTAGCGGTAAATTGCGAGCCACAAATAAAGGGCCGCGCCCGTCTCAATGACGCGCCCGACCCTTATTTGAACGGCTCGGCCATTCGTTTTTATATTGGCCTCGAAGATGCCGATGACCTGATCAGGGATATTGAACAGGCCCTCAGCGTGTTTGGTTAGGGCTGCTTATAGGCATAAAGCCCGATCAGCGTGCCGACAAAGCCACCGGCCTTATCGGTACTAAGATTGGTGGCATCGACATCCTGTGCCACCATGGTTTCCGCGCCTTCAGGGCCATAGGTAAATCGCGCCTTTCCGGCATTGATCTCGGTCTTGATGCGAACAGCGCCGTTAGGCGCGGGGATGCTGGCGATGACCACACCGTCGCGCGGATCGGTTGGGCCTGCGCGTCGGGTGACTTCAAGCACAGTCTTACCATTACGCATGGCCAGTCCATAAAAGATATAGAAGTTATCATTTTGTATGGCCATGATACCGGCGCGATCACCCTCAGCTAACGGCTTGTAGTCGAGCTTACTGCTGAAGGTCGCAAAGACGTGACGCTGACGCAGGCCAATAAAGGCTGGATGCGAAGCCGTGTCACCAATGGCTTCAGGCAGGGCCGTCAGGCCTACGGTTTCAGGATTGAAAACGGTCAGGAAAGGCTTATCCGGCGTGCGAACTTGCAGCCAATCCAATGGCTTATGATCCATGTCAGCGCTATAACCAAAATGGTGTGAATAGCGCGTGTAATGGGGTTCCTGCACCTGACCGGGTATGTTCGGCAGATCAACAGCCAGTGGGATGGATTCACCATGCGGCAGGATAATGGGCCAGCCATCTTTCCATGTTACAGGCAGCATAAAGGTTTCGCGGCCCGTATTAAAAAGATTGCCGTCATAGGGTTGCGTGGCCAAAAATACAGCGAACCACTGACCGTTTTGCGTTTCAACCAGATCAGCATGACCAGATGAGGTGATGGGCGATGGCCGCTTCGGATCAAGGTCACGTTGCGTCAGGATAGGGTTGTTTTTAGAGGGCTCATAGGGGCCAAATACGTCTTTTGAACGAAAAATGACTTCGGAATGGTTGACCTCAGTGCCGCCTTCGGCTGCCATTAGGTAATAGAAGCCGTCTTTTTTGAAGATATGCGGGCCTTCAATCCAGATCGGCTTTTTTGACATATCGACGCCGCCATTGACCACGACCTTACGCGGACCAACCAGCTTATTGGTGGCGACATCAAATTCCTGCAGCCAGATGGCGCGGTGGCCTTCATACAGGGGTTGACCTTCGGGTGGGCCATTATTGGCGATATAGACCTTGCCGTTATCGTCCCAAAGAATTGACGGATCAATACCCTCGAAATCGAACCAGACCGGATCGCTCCACGGGCCCGCCGGATCCTTGGCCGTAATCAAGAAGTTTTCCTTACAGCCGACGCACGTGTTGATGATGTAAAAGGTGCCGTCATGATAGCTGATATCAGGTGCAAAGACGCCGCGTGACGTAGCCAGACCCGAAAAGTCCAGCATGCCTGGGCGGTCAATCGCATTGCCAATTTGTGTCCAATTCACTAAATCTTTGGAATGAAAGATCGGTATGCCTGGATAGTAGGCAAAGGACGAATTGATCAGATAATAGTCGTCACCAACGCGTTCGATACTGGGGTCAGGATAATAACCGGGCATGATAGGATTTTCATACTGCGGTTTTGTCAGCTTCTCCATCTGGCCGCGCGTACTGTCAGCGCGAATGTCCGAGAACACAGCCTGATCGGTCAAGGGGGTGATGGCCTGATCAGGCATGGTGGCGCAGGCGGTAAGGCCCAGCAGGGCCAGCATAGCGGCGGCTGTCTTTATCATGGGGTCTTCCTGTTTTAAACGGGCTTTTTATGAGCGCGGAGATGCGGCTTTGAAAGCATCAGCAACGGCCTGACGTAAAAGCTTAGGCTGGTAGTCAACATCATACAATGTTGGACGCAAGGGTAATTTGTCCTCACGCGGGGTGAAGCCTTGCAACCAATTGGTTTCGTCGTCCAGCCCCCAGAACAGGACATCCTTTGTTTGCTTATAGCTAAGCATCTGATCGAGATAATCGCGGGCAACCTTGGCGACAAGTTCGTCGCGCACCTTGATATCAGGGTTTTTGATCGTCACATCGTCGACGTCCATTTCGGTAATCAACAGGTCATAGCCGAGATTTGTGATATTATCGAGGAAGGTGCCCCATTCTTTGGGCTGGCCTGCCGTGAGATCAAAACCGTTGCCGATATGGCTTTGGACACCCAACGCATCGACTGGCACATGGTTGTCGTGGAACCAGCGCATCAGCTTCAGTACGCCGTCGCGGTGCTTTTCATTGCCGGCTTCCCAGCTCATATAGTCGTTATAAACCAGTTGGGTTTTGGGCAGATGTTCGCGTGTGGCCTCGAAGGCAATACGCAGCGCATCCATGCCCAGCACGCGGCCAAAGGCGTGGTCGCGCACTTCGCCGGTTTGTGGGTCAACGGTTTCATTGACGACATCCCATGAGGTCAGACGATCTCCGTAATGGTCGGCAATCTTAGCCACATAGTCGCGCAGCATTTTTTCAGCCGCGACCTTAGGATTGGGGCCGAAATCATAAGAGGTTAGCCAGCCCGGCGTATATTTATCGCGCGCCCAGACAATATTGTGGCCGCGCATGGCCATCTTATGACTTTCGGCAAATTCCAGCAGCTTATCCGCCGGCGCGAAATTATAGTCGTTCGCATTGTTATTGTGGGTTACGTACATTTTCAGTTCGTTTTCGGGCACAATAATATTGCATTCGCGGATGATGAGTTCCGCAATCTTCGGATCAATCGTCATGTCGCGTTTGACACTGACGGCCGTACCAAAACGCAGGCCCTTAGCTGCCGCCAGATCCTTGAGCGGCACAAAGTCACTGGCGTTTGATTTTGCGCATCCGCTAAAGCCATACATGGCGACAGAGGCGGCGCCAACTCCGGCCAGACCTTGTAACATACGGCGACGATGGGGAAGATGTGTCATGACAGTATCCGGTAAAATGTGAAGGGTGATGCCAGAGCAGGGGTGCATATCACAGGCTCAAAAAAGCTGTGAGGGCCGATTCAGATATGAAGCGGGTTTTGTAGCGCCTTGTCCATCCTGTGCGTTTCTCTCATTGTGTTTTTTATTTAGTTTGATAATAATGCCTTGTTAGCGCTATCATCTCTTCTTTTCATATGGCCGAACCGGCTCTAAGTCAAGAAAGGGCTTGGTGCTTAAATTTACGGTGAAAATTTTATAGCGGCTGGTTTAAAATATAAAAACAGACCTATATACAACTATACTCATGCCTGAATGCGTTTGGGTGTCACATAGACTTAAAGCCAATGCAGACAAAGGGTCTGTTGCGGTGAGGGTCTGGACACTTCATAAATAGAAAAAACTACAAGGAAACACCCATGTCCGATAGCCACAAGCCCGTTTTGACCCGCCGTACCTTCGGCGCTTCCACCCTTGCCCTGTCTGCGGTTGCCGCGACCGGTGCGGTGGCTGCCACGACGACAGCCAAGGGGGCAAAACTGCCCTATAAGGATGCCAGCCTGCCCGTAGAGGCCCGTGTCAGCGATCTTTTGGGCCGTATGACCATCGAAGAAAAAGTCATGCAGATGCAGTGCGTCTGGCAGTCCAAGGGTGACATTCAGGACGAGACGGGCAAGTTTGTGCCGGCCAAGGCCACCGCGAAATATCCTAATGGTCTGGGCATGGTGGCGCGGCCTTCCGATCAGCAGGGACTGGCCACTACAACGGGTGCAGGTGATTCCGGCGCCATGGGCAACCGCAATGCCTTTGAAACGGCGACCCATATTAATGCTATGCAGAAATGGGCTGTGGAAAATACCCGCCTTGGCATTCCGATGTTCATGCACGAAGAATCCCTGCATGGTTTTGTCGCTAAGGACGCCACCAGCTTCCCGCAGGCGATTGGTCTGGCCTCCAGCTTCGATCCGAACATGGCCGAAAAGATTTTCAGCGTCTGTGCCCGTGAAATGCGGGCGCGCGGCGCCAATCTGGCTCTGGCGCCTGTGGTCGACGTGGCGCGTGAGCCGCGTTGGGGCCGTATCGAAGAATGCTATGGTGAAGATCCGTATCTGTGCGGGGAAATCGGCAAGGCGGCGGTTATTGGCTTCCAGGGCAAGACCCTGCCTCTGGCCAAGGATAAGGTGTTCGCCACCCTCAAGCACATGACCGGTCACGGCCAGCCGGAAAACGGCACCAATATCGGGCCTGCCGAAGTCTCGGAACGCACCCTGCGCGAAGAATTCTTCCCGCCGTTTGAAAAGATCATTAAGGAAACCAATGTGGGCGCGGTTATGCCCTCCTATAATGAAATCGACGGTGTGCCGTCACATGCCAATAAATGGCTGCTGACGACCATCCTGCGTGATGAATGGGGCTTTAAGGGCGTTACGGTTTCTGACTATTTCGCCATCAATGAAATGATCACCCGTCACCATCTGGTGCCGGACGTGACCGAGGCCGCCTATCGCGCCTTTAAAGCCGGTGTCGATATAGAAACGCCTGATGCCGCCGCCTATCCGAAGCTGCTTGACCTTATCAAGGCGGGGCGTGTGAGCGAGGCTGAGATTAATGCGGTGGTCGAGCGTATCCTGACCATGAAATTCCAGACCGGTCTGTTTGAAAACCCCTATGTAGACGCCAAGATTGCCGATCAGCTGACGGCGGCGCCGGATGCGGTGGCTCTGGCGCACGAAGCGGCGACCAAGACGGTCGTTCTGCTGAAGAATAATGGCCTGCTGCCGCTTGATGCCAAAAAGGTTGGCAAGGTGCTGTTGCTGGGCACTCATGCCAGGGACACGCCGATTGGCGGTTATTCGGATAAGCCACGTCATGTCGTCTCTATCCTTGAAGGTCTGCAAGCCGAAGCGAAGACGCAGGGTTTTGAACTCGCCTACAGCGAGGGCGTACGCATTACCGAAGGTCACGTCTGGGGGCAGGATGAGATCAAGTTTACCGATCCCGCCGTTAACGCCAAACTGATTGCCGATGCCGTCGAAGCGGCCAAAACGGCCGATACCATCATTATGGTTTTGGGCGACAATGAGCAGACATCCCGCGAAGCCTGGGCAGATAACCATTTGGGTGACCGTGACTCGCTGGATCTGATGGGGCAGCAAAATGATCTGGCTGCGGCCATTTTCGCGCTCAAAAAACCAACCGTGGTCTTTATGCTCAATGGCCGTCCGCTTTCGGTTAATTTGCTGAATGAAAAGGCCGATGCGCTGGTCGAAGGCTGGTATATGGGTCAGGAAACTGGCTGGGCTGCGGCGGATATCCTGTTTGGTCGCGCCAATCCGGGCGGTAAGCTGCCCGTATCGGTCGCTCGCACGGTCGGTCAGTTGCCTGTGTTTTATAATTACAAACCTTCGGCCCGCCGTGGCTATATTGATGGCACAACCAAGCCCCTGTTCCCGTTTGGTTATGGCCTGTCCTACACGACCTTTGATATTTCCGCACCTGCCCTCAGTAAGGCCACGATCGGCACCAGCGACAATGTCACCGTGTCGATCAATGTGAAAAACACCGGTAATGTTAAGGGCGACGAAGTCGTGCAGCTTTATATCCGTGATGATATTTCATCGGTCACACGTCCGGTTCTGGAACTGAAGCGCTTTAAGCGCCTGACGCTCAATGCCGGCGAAAGCCAGACGGTTAGCTTTGAGCTGACTCCGGCGGATTTGCAGTTCTATAATATGGACATGCAGCGTGTTGTGGAGCCGGGTACCTTTACCATCTCGGCCGGACCTAATAGTGTTGACCTGAAAACGGCGACTCTTACAGTTGCGTAATAAGTCCCTAGCTTAATAAGGAAGACACATGGCAGATATTCAACGCAGGCATATGTTGACAGGGCTTTTGGTTGGGAGCGGGGCTTTGGGCCTCGCTTCCGCCGCCAGCGCTCAAAACAAAGGGCAGGATAATTACGAAGCCCAGACCGTGCAGAATGCTTTGCAGGACTATAAAGACCCGGACGCACTGGCGGTGACGCCTATGGGGCAGGACTGGGCCAATCTGCACCGCTACAAGAAAAGCAATGACGAAGTGGCGGCATGGCCCGAAGAGAAGCGCCGCGTCATCATGATGGGCGATTCGATCACTGATAACTGGCCCGGACTGTCCGGCAGCTTTTTCAGCGATAATGGACTGGTCGGGCGCGGTATCAGTGGCCAGACAACGGCGCAGATGCTGGTTCGCTTTATGCCCGAAGTGGTCGCTTTGCGTCCCAAGGCCGTACATATAATGGGCGGCACTAACGATATAGCGGAAAATCAGGATCCTTATGATCCGGTCGCCACGACCAATAATTTGCAGGCCATGGCCAATCTGGCCAGTGTCTATGGCATCAAGGTGATCATGGCCAGCGTGCCGCCGGCCACCAGCTTTAACTGGCACATGGATATTGGCAATCCCAATGAAAAGATAGTGGCACTTAACACATGGATCAAATCCGTGTGTGAGACGCCAGGCTATACCTATGTGGATTACTGGCCGGTTCTGGCCACCGCAGACGGGGCTTTAAAGCCAGAACTGGGTCTGGATAGTGTGCATCCTAATGCCGCCGGTTATGCCGCCATGGATCCGTTAACTCTGGCCGCTATCGGGCGCGCTCTGGCTTAGGAAAGCAAGGCAGGGGGGCTGTTTTCATAATCAGAAGTCTGAAGTGATGAGAGGCTTTCGTAAATCAAGCCTATAATGACCTAATAAAATGCCACGGCAACCATGACAGACATACACGAACACGCGCTGAGGCGATCCCTCAGCGATCTGATGCACGAACGCACCCTGCCCATCTACACAACGCCTGTGGCGGTGCGTAGCTGGGTCTATATGGTCGATGATGATGACCGCGCTGCGGAGGCCCGCTGGATCGAAAGTCTGGAGGGCGAAAGTCTGGGGAGTGACGGCAGTGAAGCCGGTCGTTTGCTCAGTCTGGATACAGGCCACAGCAAGGGCGGCAGCGGTCAGATATGGGAACGTCATGGCGAGTTTTCGACATGGCTGCGATTTGACACCGACATCAGCCTGACGTCGCAGACCAAGGCCAGTCTGGGCTTTTGTAAGATTCGCACGGCCGATTTCGACTGGCTGTCCGGTGCACCGGGCACCGTGTTCCGCAGCGTTGAGATATCTGTGCTGCCTTATGCGCCAAAGCCGGAAGAGCTTCAGGCCTCCATCGACCTCACTCAGGCCGTATGCTGTGATGTGCTGGACGGGGCGGCGCGCATCTGGTCAGATTTTCGCATGCACGAAGGCGGCGCCGGACGCATCTATGTGCAGGACAAGGGCCTGAAAAATGATGAGGTATCGCGTCTATTACAAACCCTGATCGAGATAGGTAATTACCGCAAGCTGGCGCTTCTGGGCTTTCCGGTGGCGGGTGAGCTGATGATCTGGCTCAAGGATGCCGAGGCGCGTCTGGCGGAACTAACCTCTGACATGGCCAGCCAGAGTGCGTCTCAGGAACAGATACTGGAACGCCTGATGGCCCTGTCGGCTGAGGTGGAGCAGCGTATCAATGCCGTGCGTTTCCGTCAGGGCGCGACCGAGGCCTATGCCCGTTTGACGCAGGATCGTCTGGTCAGCCTGCGCGAAACCCGCGTTGAAGGCTTTTCCACCATGAAGGGCTTTATTGAGCGCCGTCTGCAACCGGCCATGCGTACCTGTGAGGCCGCGTCAAAGCGTCTGGAAGATATATCCGCCCGTATCGGTCGCGTCAGCGATCTGTTGCGCGCGCGGATATCCATATCTCTTGAGGTGCAAAATCAGGGCCTGCTCAAAAGTATGAACCTGCGCTCGAAACTGCAAATGAAGATGTCGGCTCTGGTTGAGGGTCTGTCGGTCTTTGCGGTCAGCTATTATGTCTTTAGTCTGGTGCGCTACGTGATCGACCCGTGGTTTGACGGTCATGCGCGGCTTTTGCATATCCTCTATGTGCCGATCATTCTGGCCATTATCGCTCTGGCCTGGTTGTTTATCTACAGCCGCAAGAAAAATCTGGCGCATCTGGAAGTCTAGCTTGCCTCATAAGGTATCAGGTCGCGCTTGTAACGCTGCCAGTTGCGGACATAATGGGCGGCAGAATGGGTGAGCTGCCCAATCTGTTCCGGTGTTAAGTCACGCACCACTCTTGCCGGCTGGCCCAGCAAAAGCACGCCGTCCGGATAGGTCTTGCCTTCGGGCACCAGAGCCCCGGCGCCGACAATCGTGTTGCGGCCGATCTTGGATCGCCCCAGAATCACCGCACCAATGCCGATCAGGCTGTTGTCGCCAATCTCGCAGCTATGCAGCATGGCCTTATGTCCCACAGTGACATCAGCCCCGATATGCACAGGCAGGCCGTCATCGGAATGAATCACAGCACCGTCCTGAACATTGCTGCGCGCGCCAATATGGATGGGGTCATTATCACCGCGAATTACCGCGCAAAACCAGACGCTTGCATCTTCGCCTAAGGTTATATCGCCTAAGACATCGGCACTGGGCGCAATCCAGTAACGATCATCCTCGGGCAATTTGGGTGTCTTATCACCGAGTGTATACAGGCTCATTGGACGACCTCCGGATGGGGCGAATATGTGATGGTTTCGTGAAATTGTCACGGAGACCGGATTTTTTAAGATATCGCTAACCATAGTGCGCGAATCTGATACCGTCATCTTCAGGGGCGACTCAAGGGCCTTCCCCGCAAAGACGATCCGACAGGCCGGCGTTCCGTCCTGCGGCATTAACCTTAGAGGTTTCAGAGTGATCCTTCGAGTCCCTATCTCGTGGTTTGCATCTTCTCCGCCGCCTATCTCAGGCAGTGGCGCTTCTCCCGGTTGCTGCCGAATTCCCCCAGCTACAATCTGTGACTTACACCCAGGGCGGGCCATTGATGGCATCGCCCTTTTTCATGCTTTTTTTTGAAGGAGCCCACCATGACCAAGCGCGCCACAAAACGTTTTCTTCGCGAAGGTAATCTGGACACAGAGCAGTATAATACGGACTCCAAAGTCCGCAGGCTGAATGTGAACGGTGGGGGTGTTCGGGGCGGCTGGTCGCCCATGGGGCCAGCGAACGAAGATCGTGATCAATCCTATGTCAAAACTATCAAACCTAAATCCGAAGGTCAGGCGGCCCTGATGGCGGCTATTGACGAGAAAAATCTGGTGCTGGCGCTTGGGCCAGCGGGTACAGGCAAGACCTATCTGGCCATTGCCAAGGCGGTCGAAGCCCTTGAGGCCGGAAAGGTCGGACGCATTGTTTTATCGCGGCCGGCGGTCGAAGCCGGTGAGTCCATTGGCTATCTGCCCGGCGACATGGAAGAAAAACTGGCCCCTTACCTGCGACCCCTTTATGACGCGCTGAGTGACCGGCTGAGCATGAAGCGGGTTAAGGCTCTGATGGCCGAAGGGCTGATAGAGATTGCGCCGGTGGGCTATATGCGCGGGCGCACGCTTAATAATGCCTTTGTGGTCATCGACGAAGCGCAGAACTGCACCTATGTGCAGCTGAAAATGCTGCTGACACGTCTGGGCTGGAACTCGACCATGGTGGTGACGGGCGATCCCGGCCAAAGCGATCTTTTGCCGGGCATATCCGGTCTGGGGGATGTGGCGGATCGTTTTGAAAGCGTTGATAATATCAGTGTCGTGCGTCTGCGCGACGGCGATATTGTCCGGCATCCGCTGGTGGCGGAAATGCTGGGTGTTTTATAGAGGGTAATCCTGTCAGTACGGCGGGGCCAGTCTTCGCCGTCACTGATGTCTTCGCCGTCACTGATGTCTTCGCCGTCACTGATAATGCAGTTTGACGTCCCGCCATTTCGATTGAAACATCCACATGTGCCCGCCGGTGGCGGAAACGTCGAGTGTGCGGTCGTCCTCCCAGCGCACCCTGATCTCGGTCGGGGTGTCCGGCACGGAATCATCAAACACGGCCACAGTCGTCGCCATGCGTCCCTCTGTCTTGCGTAAAGTGACCTTTTGAACCGGCGCCTGCCCCAGACAATCTCTGGTTATAATTTCAGCACTATAGACACCACCGGGAGAGGCGAAGGCATCAAGGTTTTCGCTATGACAAAGTCCTAGATGATTGCAGGCACTCAGCGGCAGGCTGAGGCTTGCCCATAGATAGAGAATGCGCGCGGGCATGGCTTAGCTCCCTGTGCGGTCTGTAATGCCGCCAGAGGCCATAATGGCCTGTTATATTTAAGCATTCGCTAACTTATCCACAGGCGGGGAAAAGGCACCTATTTTTTCTTGTAGTGGTGCTTAGCTTTGGTGGCCAATTCTGAATGTGCCTTCTCAGCCAGCATTGAAAAGCGTTTGTGGACGTCCTCTAATTCTTTTTCGCTCATCTCATCCATATTGATCAGGTCAGTTTCCGCGCCACTGACAGCTCGTAACAATTCATCCAGCTTCAGGTGAATGATTTTTGAGTCGCGATTTTGCGTGTTCTGGATCAAAAAAACCATCAGGAAGGTGATAATGGTGGTGCCTGTATTGATGACTAACTGCCAGGTATCGGAATATTTGAAAACGGGCCCCGTCACGATCCAGATAATGATGATCAGGCAGGCCAGCATGAAGGCAATGGGGCTGCCTGCGGCCATAGATGTATGCTGGGCAAAATTAGTAAAGGCGTCTTTTTTTACGGCTTTTTTGGTGCCGTTTTTGCCTGTGGCAGGGGCACTGGCCTTTAATTTGGGCATGGTCATCTTATGTATCCTTGCTGCGGGGCCACAGGTTTGCCAGCCCCCAATAACCTAAGGCTGCCACGCAGAAGGCGGGCAGGGTAGCGCCCATGGCGGGCAGATAATGCAGACAGCCATAATAGGTAACTATGCCGCTTATCCATGCGATTATAGCGCGAATATGTAAGCCGCCCGTAAAGCCGTAAACACCTTTGAGATTACGAATATCCGCCGCTACGATCCGGCGCTTACGAATGATAAAGTGGTCAACCAACATGACGCCGTAAAGCGGGGTAAAAACGGAGCCAATCATAATCAGGAAATCGACAAATCGGGTCATGGGCACAAATAGCGCGATCACCGTACACAGCACACCAAACCCTATGGCCAGATATCGAATGGGCAGGTTGATCAGCGTGCCGGTCGATGTGGCGGCTGAGAAAATATCGGCAAAAACATTATCGGTCTCGTCCAACAGAATAAGCAAAAGCGCCAGTCCGCCACCCGTCACCGCCAGCGCCGATAATAACATGCCCTGCGGATCATTGGCAGCGATCAGCGCATAGGCGGCCCCCAGTCCGAAAAACCAGATATTGGCCAGCATATAGCCAAGCGCGCTGCCGCGAAAAACGGCCTTAGGCGAGGTGCCAAAACGGGCATAGTCGGCAATAAGCGGCAGCCAGCTTAAAGGCATGGCGATGACAATATCAATGCCGCCCCCCAGCGACAGGCCGCCTTCGCCCTTGCGCGCCAGAATGGCCGTCAGATTATGATCGGCCAACAGCGCCCAGGTCATCCAGGCGGCCCCTGCCAGAAGCAGCCACAGGCCATAATGGCGCAGAAAACGGCGGATAAAGCCCAAAGGGCCCATGATCGCCAGACCTGTTGCGGCCGCACCAAAGAGCAGCGTCCAGACAACCGGCAAGGTGATATTGAAGGTATTGGCCGACAGTGTATTGGCCGCATCACGCATGGCGATGATTTCAAACGCGCCCCAGCCGACAAGCTGAATGACGTTCAAAACGGCGGCAATGGCGGCCCCGCGTACCCCAAGTGTGGGCCTTAAAGCGGCATTGCTGGCCAGTCCTGTATCGGCCCCGACTACACCTGCCAGTGCCAGAAGAATCGCACCGGCCACGCTGCCGATCACCACCGCCAGCAGGGCCTCAGGCAGGCTTAAGCCCGGCACCAGATAGGAACCCGCCTCCAGCACCAGAAGCCCTATGCCCAGACTGAACCACAGGGAGAACGCATCGCGCAGGGTCAGTGTACGCTTGGCTGTCGGCACAGGCGTTAGCGGATCATAGGCTTTTTGGTCGGATATATCGGTCATAACTGTGCTTTGGAGATGGATAATATCTCCCCCTTAGCAGAGTCGCGAAACTTATACACGCCGACAGTTACACGCCTTATCGGTTGCCGCCGATCAGATCCCCAAGCCCGCCCAGAACCGAGCCTTCGCCACGGTTTTGACCACCTCCGCCGATGGCCGCGCCGATACGTCCGGCCAGACGGGCAAACGGCAGGGACTGGATCCACACCTTGCCCGGCCCGGTCAGTTGTGCATAAAAGACGCCTTCGCCGCCGAACACCATCGACTTGACGCCGCCGACATGGATCAGGTCGAAATCCACCGTATCGGTAAAGGCCGCTACGCAGCCCGTATCGACGTGCAATTGCTCTCCGGCCTTCAGTTCGCGTTCAATGACCATGCCGCCGAACTGGACAAACACCCAGCCATCGCCTTCCAGCTTTTGCATGATAAAGCCTTCGCCACCAAACAGGCCGGTCATGACGCGTTTCTGAAAGGCGATACCGAGCGACACACCCTTGGCGGCGGCTAAAAACGCATCCTTCTGGCAGATCAGACGCCCGCCGACATCGGAGAGTTTGATGGGTACAATGGCGCCCGGCACGGGTGCAGAAAAGGCGACACGCGCCTTGCCGTAGCCATTATGGGTAAAGACGATGGTGAACAGCGATTCACCCGTCACCAGCCGTTTGCCCGCGCCCAGCAGTGCGCCCATAAAGCCGCCACCCTGTGCGCCGGAACCATCACCAAACACCGTGGTCATGCCGACGCCAGAGTCCTTCCAGACCATAGCCCCGGCTTCGGCAATGGCGCTTTCGCCCGGATCAAGCTCGATTTCGACGAATTGCAATTCCTGACCCTTGATTTCGAAATCAATGTCGTCAGCTATGCCGGACTGGCGGTGGTGGGTAACGGGAACGGATGAACTGCCGAACATGGGGTAATCCTCTGGTTTTGGTTATTGATAAGGATGTAGGCAGAGATGCCGCAATGTGAAGGGACTTTGTAAGAATAAGCCGCATATTGGCTTGTCGTGTCGGTTCAATGCCCTTATGCTGGTCAATAGTTCACCGGGGTGTCCGCGCGTAAAGGCGGGCTGAGACGAGGGTCTAGTCCTTCAAACCCGCCGAACCTGATCCGGGTCATGCCGGCGAAGGGAGTTGGATACGCTTAACCACAGGCCGTATAAGGCCAAGCGCCCGCACTGACGCGCATGATCCTTCATCTGCCCACACATTTGGGCAAGTTAAATGTTGAAGGATATGTTATGAATAAGCCACTGATAAATAAGCCCATTACGGTTGCCACTAAACCGCATCCCGGCTCGAAACAGGTCTATGAGGCGGGCACGCTTTTCCCCGATATTCGCGTGCCGTTCCGCGAAATCGGCCTGCATCCCACGGCCAATGAACCGCCTTTGAGCGTCTATGATTCGTCCGGCCCCTATACGGACGAAGCCTTCACGCCGGACATCGAAAAAGGCCTGCCGCGTTTGCGCGAAGCCTGGGTCACGGCGCGTGGCGATGTGGACTATATCGAGTCCCGCGAAGTGAAGCCCGAGGATAATGGCAATGTGTCTGAGGGCGCTCTGGCCCCGCAATTTCCCAATCTGCCGAAGGTTTTGCGCGCCAAAGACGGCCAGTCGGTCACGCAATATGACTATGCATGCCGTGGCATTATCACGCCTGAGATGGAATATGTCGCCATCCGCGAAAATCTGCGCCGTGCCGCCGATGTCGAAGTTGCCCGTGATGGCGAATCCTTTGGTGCCGAATTGCCCGATTATGTGACGCCTGAATTTGTGCGGTCGGAAATCGCGCGCGGTCGGGCGATTATCCCTGCCAATATCAACCACCCTGAGGTCGAGCCGATGATTATCGGCCGCAATTTTCTGGTGAAGATCAATGCCAATATCGGCAATTCGGCCGTGACCTCATCTATGGAAGAAGAGGTCGAAAAGATGGTCTGGGCCATTCGCTGGGGCGCGGATAATGTCATGGATCTGTCGACAGGCCGCAATATCCATAATATCCGCGAATGGATCATCCGCAACTCACCTGCGCCCATCGGCACTGTGCCCATTTATCAGGCGCTTGAGAAGGTGAATGGCGTGGCCGAAGACCTGACATGGGAAGTTTACCGCGACACCCTGATCGAGCAAGCGCAACAGGGCGTGGATTATTTCACCATCCATGCCGGTGTCCGCCTCAGCTATATTCACCTGACGGCCAAGCGCGTGACTGGGATCGTGTCGCGTGGTGGCTCGATCATGGCCAAGTGGTGTCTGGCGCACCACAAAGAGAACTTCCTCTATACCCATTTCGAAGAAATTTGCGATATTATGCGCGCCTATGATGTGAGCTTTTCGCTTGGGGATGGCCTGCGTCCCGGCTCTATTGCCGATGCCAATGATGCCGCGCAATTTGCCGAATTAGACACGCTGGGTGAGCTAACGAAAGTCGCGTGGGCGAAAGGCGTGCAAGTCATGATCGAAGGGCCGGGCCATGTGCCCATGCACAAGATCAAGGCCAATATGGACAAACAGCTTAAGGTCTGCGGCGAAGCACCCTTCTATACCTTGGGGCCGCTGACGACCGATATCGCGCCGGGTTATGATCATATTACGTCAGGGATTGGTGCGGCCATGATCGGTTGGTTTGGCACGTCCATGCTGTGTTATGTCACGCCCAAGGAGCATCTCGGCCTACCGAACCGCGATGATGTCAAGGTAGGGGTGATTACCTATAAGATCGCTGCCCATGCTGCCGATCTGGCCAAGGGACACCCCGGTGCGCAGATGTGGGATGATGCCATGAGCCGCGCGCGCTTTGAGTTTCGTTGGGAAGATCAGTTTAATCTGGGGCTTGATCCGGATACGGCGCGGGCCTTCCATGACGAGACCCTGCCGAAAGAAGCCCACAAGACGGCGCATTTCTGTTCGATGTGCGGTCCGAAATTCTGCTCGATGAAGATCAGCCAGGAGGTGCGGGATTATTCCGCAGCCCTGACCGATAATGAACGGGCCGATATTGAACGCGGCATGGAAGATATGAGCCACAAGTTCAAGGCGCTGGGTTCAGAAATTGATGTGCCTGACAGGGTCGCGGACCCTGTACCCCTAAGTTAGAAAGCGCTTTAGTAGCGGGATGTGGGGTCTGTGACCCCACATCTTCATACAATCTCACATTATGGTGTTGGATTTCATACGCACAAATAATTCGCTGCGATCTAACTCAACACCATCCAATATAACCTTTGAAAAAGTCTCATCTACAATTCTTGTTACCCCATCCATAATATGTACGTGGATGCCTTTTTCTTGTGGCCTTTCGGCTGTCCAAATAATAGCGGGGGTAGAAGCCCAAGCTACGTATTCATAACCCTTGTAATCATCGAGATTAAGTACTCTGTTTGGATCAACTATTTTCCATGAATGAAGAAACTGATCATGTAGGGCCTTTAGGGGAGTTGATACAATTGGCCCATCACTCCAAGTACTATCAAACCCACAGTTTCCGCAGAAATGTTTTTTATGAGGGGTGATTCCGAAATCAGCTAAATCTAAATGCGGGTAGCCACATTTTTTACAATTAATATGCCCCATCTTCCTTCCATTTTCCAATGCGTCAACAAACTCAAAGGCAGCCGGTGGAGTTATATTTACATACGATATTTCGTTGTTACCAAATAAGTTCGTTGAACTATTATACTTTACAGATAGTGCGTTAAAATCTTTATCAATTATTTTTTTATCACCCGATGTTTCACGAACATGAACGTGAATTTTAGGGTAACGCTTAACAATGGGTTTAGTGGAGATTGCTGGAGGCATCGAACACCAAAGCCCAACTTCAGCATGAGCGCTCATATCAAGTTGATAAGGCGAAACTTGATAATGCATTGGTTGCATGTGATT
>JBAWDM010000212.1:0-2535 GCA_049590735.1 Asticcacaulis sp.
ATCATAGACCGTCGAGGGGAAAATTTTTGTTCATAAAGCGCATAATAGCCTGAGCTACGATAAAGCATTTCGGCTGAACAGGTAATATCATCGGAGCCAGAGCTCAGGCAAATAAAGGGACCAGAGGTCATCTTAGCCTCTTGCTCCGCTGTTAGATGCCCGTCGTTAACAACTATCTCAGCCGGTACATTTTCGACAGTTTCGTCATTACGGGCAGCACGCTTCTTAGCTTTTGAAACGGCGCCAGACTTAGAGAGGGCCCTTTCCGCTTTTAAAGTCTCAATGGCATCCAGACACCTGTTCGCTGATGTCTGCCAGGAGAATAAAAGCTGTTGACGACCGACATGCGCCTGGGCCGCTGCATAGACGTGTTCATCGGATAATAGGCGCTGAAGTTTTTCTGTCAGTTCTTTTGAATCGTAAGGATCAAAAAGATAAGATTTGTCGCCAACCACTTCTGGGATGCTGGTGGCATCAGCGCCGAGTACAGGCAGGCCACAACGCATAGCCTCCAGTAGCGGCAGGCCAAAACCTTCCGATAGAGACGGCATCACCAAAAGCTTAGCCAGATTATATATCTTGACCAGATCCGCATCCGGCACAAATCCGGCAAAGACGATATCATCAGGCTCAAGGCCAAAACGACGACCATGTCCGGTTATTTCGGCACGCTGCGCCTCAGTAACTGACGTAATCAAAACCAGTTGCATTGTCTGACGCAGCGATGGTGCGAGGGCTGCAAAGGCCTCAACCAGCAATTTTACATTTTTACGTGCTTCAAGAATACCGGTGTGCACGATAAACGTACGGGTAATGCCATAGTTTTTAAGAATTTTAGATGACTGGGCCTTGGTCAGGTCGATCTTTTTGAAAAGATCGGAGGCATCTGAAGATATATTAATTACCCGATCGGCCGGAAAACCAAATGTCTCAACGGCAACCTGGCGGGTATAATCGGAGATAGCAAACAAAAGATCAAAGTCACGCAGTCGCGCCAACCGCTCATGATACCATTGATGATAACGAATGTCCGCCAGATGCAAATCCGGATCCTGAAAGGGAATTAAATCATAAAGGGTTGCACTTCGGATTGTGGTCGACGATACAGACACATTTCCGACCGTAGTATTATCGCCCATACCGTCGAAAGGCGCGCCAATATGGACGCAGTCAGGATTTAGTTTATGAACAACCGCATCATATAGCCGTGCGGCATGCCCACGACGACGGGTATTATCCGGTATTAAGCCGATGATTTCACCGAGGCCATGAAAAACATGGATATTTTTAGCTGGTACTAAAGCTTCTGCCCATGTCATAGCTGCGTAGAAGCCATCCTTAAGAGCGGTGTTCAGTAATATTTCCGGTTGGACACGTTCCGATTTTATGATCGCCCTTGCCAGGTCAGAAGAATATCTTCCGATGCCGCGATCTCGGGAATCTCCCTGAAGAACTTGAGCATCCAGGCAGTAACGAAGTTTTTCGGTCATTTGTCATTCATAAAACAGGCGCTACCCTTCTGATACGTCAGGCAAGCCTAATGATCAACCTCATATGCGGTCGTTTGGCGACTTTAAGATTATCCAAGGATTAAACGCCTGAGCTGTGGCCTGCGCGCCATTAAATCACATGAAAATCTAAGGCTGACGGATTATTAGTTGGCGCTAATAACCAATCCTGAACCGCACCGGACGAGGTGTCGAGTACGACTAGGTCTGAAATGCCATCATGATTGAAGTCACCCGTGCCGGCAATCTGACTGGTACTGTTCAGTGTGCCCGGACTAAAGGTGCTGATCACAGTGCCATGGTCAAGATACCAGCCCTCAAGTACACCTGTGCTGCTTTTCCACATGATATCAGATGTTCCGTCACCATTGAAATCACCAATGGCCGTGACCGTCCAATCGTTTGTATGGCCGCCGGGGCTAAATGAGCCCGCCCAATATCCCTGATTACTCAGAAACCAGCCATCCAATTGGCCCGATATCTGGTTTTGCCATAGAAGATCGGAAACGCCATCATGATTGAAGTCGCCTGTGCCCACAACCTGCCAATGAGCACCGTGCATGCCGGGCAAGAATGTACCCAAGACCTGATCATTCTTTATGAGCGTTAATTCGGTGACCCCCGTTGATTCATTGTACCAAGCGATATCGCTAATGCCATCACCGTTAAAATCGCCCATGCCTTCAAATGACCAATTGGCATCATGGTTACCGGCATTAAATGTGCTGACATAGTTATCATGATTGATGGTCCACGCTTCGACTATGCCGGTGGATTCCTGCCGCCACAGAAGATCATCCGTATGATCGCCATTGAAGTCACCTGAACCCATAAGCGTCCAGTCACGACCGTGGGTGCCGGTATCAAAATAATTCAGCAAAGCGCCGCCTTGTAAATTCAAACCTTGTACCACGCCTGTATAACTGTTGACCCACAGCTGATCCGCTGTCCCATCGCCATTGAAATCGCCCGTCGCCCCTAAATACCAGTCTGAACCATGGGTTGCCGTGAGTGTATTGCTTAGGAC
>JBAWDM010000213.1:0-11306 GCA_049590735.1 Asticcacaulis sp.
CTTGATTGCCGGTTTAGGGTGTTACAGCACCCTTACCCCGCCTCAAAAGCGGTATTTCTATCCGGCCTTGGATGCCGCCGAAGGTGTCGCCGCCGGTGCCTCATACGGCAGGAACTTCACCGCCTCGACGCCAAGCCAGTCATTGACCTCCAGCAATCGCATCTGAAGCGGCTCGATTTCCATCCGCACAAAAACGCTCTCGGCCTTTTCGACGTCACCAAACCCGCCTGTATTGGCAGGCACCACGCCGATCAGTTGCGGCGGCACACGGTGCGCCGCCAAAATGTCATCGCGTGTCGTGTTTTTGATGCCTAAGAATTCGTCCTTGGCGGCGACCTCGCTGATCGGCAGTATCTGCACCCCGTCCTTTTTGCCGTCGGGCACGTGCAAAAACAGGTTCTTGAAGTTGCCGACGCCCTTGGCTTTACGTATCTGCTCACGGATGGCGCTGACATCCTTGTCCTGCATCCCCGATTCCGACAGGTAAAAAACAAACCCCGCATGGGCACCATTGATGTAATAGCGCCTGCGAAACAGGGTCGCGGCCTCATTCAGAAACGCGGACTGCAGACAGGAGAGATATTCCGGCAGGCCATAGATTTCCTGACTGACATCATGCTCTTGCAACTGAAACACCGATCCGCGTTTGAACTCATGCTCTTCCCAGTGCCGACAAGATCACGCTGACCGGCGCGCTCTATCCGGGCTTTGCAGGCAGCTATAGCGCCATCGATACCATCCGCGCCATGGCCGCCACCGGCGAAGCCTATGTTCTGGTCACTGGTACCGGCAATATCTTAGGCAATTGGTCGATCCGGTCTTTGTCCGAAAAACAAGAACTGTTCTTTGTCGATGGCGCGGCGCGCAAATCAGATTTCACGCTTGAGTTGGTGCGCGGCGATGACTGAGCCCTTCGTCATGCCTCAGGCCGCATGGCGCGCCACGCTGGCCGGTAAAGACCTGACCGATAAGATGGCACCGCGTCTCATCAGTCTCAGCCTGACAGAAAAGCGCGGCAATGAAGCCGACATGCTGGAAATCGTGCTCGATGACCGTGACGGCCTGCTCGATATCCCCGCCAGTGGTGTCAAACTGCGCGTTTTTATCGGCTGGGTCAAAGGCACGGGCGTCCCCATAGGCCTGATCGACAAGGGCGAATTTCTGGTCGATGAGGCTTGCGCGGCTGGGCCTCCGGATAAGATAACCATCCGCGCCCGATCCGCCAATCTCACCGGCGCTTTTGCGCTTAGACGCGAACGCAGTTTTGTGGATAAGACCGTGGCCGATGTCATTGGCACGATTGCCGGTGATAATAGTCTGATTGCCCGCATAGATCCCGATCTGGCCGCTAAATTCATTTCGGCGCTCGGCACCGGCGCAAAGTCCGATAGCGTCCTCCTGAAGGAGATGGGCAAGACATTTGATGCCGTGGCGACCGTCAAGGCGGGCTATCTCATTTTCAGCAAGATCGGCAAGGGCGCAACCGCGACCGGAAAGACAATTCCGGTGGACACCATCGACCGCAGACAGACCGGCCCATTTAACTATACCCGCGCCGACCGTGGCCAATATGATGGCGTTGAGGCGCAATATCACGACAAGGACTCAGCCAGCCGTCACACCATCTCAGCAGGCCATAGCGGATCAGGCCAACTTAAACGCCTGCGCAAGGTCTATGCCAGCGCCAAGGCCGCACAACATGCGGTCGATTCTGAACTGAGCCGCATGAAGCGCGGCAAGGCCAAGATGGATTTCAGCCTGGCCCTCGGACGGCCTGACTATTTTCCCGACCGTCCAATTCAGGTGACCGGCTACAAAAACGCGATTAATGCGCACACATGGCTAATCGAAGAGGCCACACACGAAATGAACGGCACCGGCGGACTCGTGACCAGATTGCGACTTGAGGCGAAGACATGACCTAAGGGATCAGTCAAAGTAATTATTAGCCAACCCCAATTGTTTTAGTTAACGTAATGTTAATAGCGGATTGGGGAGGTTCATTATTATGCAGCAAACTTTACAAGGCATTGAGTCTTTATCAGATCGACAAAAAGAAGTTCTGCGACTTACGGCTCAACACTTGCAAGCTAAAGAAATTGCGCGAATCCTGAACATCACTGAACGGACTGTTCGCGCGCACACAGAAAGCGCGCGCCGACGACTGGGTGCCACCACGAGCAGAGAAGCGGTTCGTATTTTTTTGTCTGAAATTAGCGAAGTCCCTATTGGCTATGATGACCAATGGCCGTCAACGCCAATTGCCGAAACCACGATTGGCGCATCAGAGTTAGGGCATGAGCAAGCCCTATTTACATCACAACGATCACATGATGATCAACTTCACCCAGCTGGAAATCGCCTGGAGAATGTTAGCGGCACCCGACAGATGCCAACATATTCCGGACGCCATTCAGACATTGAAAACGCTAAATCGGGACCAGGGTCCGGAGAAGGCAGTGTTCAATCTGGTAGCGGTTGGATCATGGTTGACGGACGATGGGGCGAGCTCAGAGGGCGGTTAAAATCCTTAAGTGCCCTCTCGTGGCTCGGCCTGATTTTATTGGTTGGTATCCTTCTCCCGCTTTTTGCCGGGGTATTGATACAGGCAGTGCATGGGACATTTGAGGCCTTACAAATTCTGAAACATGGGTAACCGTCGCCCAATAGGTTAGGACCACAAAATGAAAAGACTTGAAATGGTGCACCAAGGTGCGCAGCAGCTGACTGTTGCCGAAAATGCAGTAGAGACAGCTCTGGTAGAAGTGTCAAAATTAATGAGCAATTTGGGAGAAATGCGATTGGCCTCTAATTTGTCCCCTGTACTTGGCCAAGACGCAATGCAAAGTCTTGCCGAATCCATAAACCTGCTATCTACTGCGCGGGGTAAAATGGTCGCGGCCCATAATCAACTTGACGGCGTCAAAACAAAAATTGGCTGTGGCCCGATTGCCGTGGGTGTTCTTGACAAAGGCGATGCTAATCATATCCCCTTAACTGGCATTGTCAGAGAGAAAACGGCAGCCTAGAAAATGACTTCATCCCAGGTGTTGCAACTAAGTGTTTATGCAGTGGCAGCTTTGTGTTGCGCCTGGGCTTTTTGGAAAGGTGGCAGAACCGAAAAGCGTGGTGCTGTTTACATTTTCATAGCTTGGACACTGTCGTTACTTCTTCAATCTCATGCCAAAACGGGGCCGGGCATATTGGTCAATATAATTGATATTGTGACCCTTTGCTTACTGGTTCACCTATCGTTAGTTTCAAAAAAAATATGGACAATATTTGCTGCCGCCAGTCAGCTTGATGCAATAGCTTCTCACCTCGCACAAGTCTTTTTGCCCTATGGCCAACGGGTATATGTTTCGGTTTTGGCCATCTGGGGCGGGTATGGTCTGCTAATTTGCCTGTTCGCCGGCACGATTGGCCATCAGTTAGACTTAAAGCGCCAGTCAACCGAAAAGACGTAACGGATGCTACTTCTAATTTTTTTTGGAAGCCTTGTGCTTTTAGTCATCATCGCATCAACCCTGATGCCTTGGCATGCCAAACGGCTTGAAAAGAAACACAAAAATAAACAGCCCTAATCGGCCGTTTTAAAGCGATCTATAATTTGTATTGTAAAATACAGGGCAAGCTTCTGGCATGAAACGCAAACATATTTGCGCTGAATGGTAAGCCCATTATGCGGAAGAATGGAACGTCGTTCATCATGGGGTTTGTTACGCGGGCGTGAGCGATATCCATAAAAGCAGTGGTCACAACGCATCAGGCAGTATCCCCATCCGTTTTCTTCCCCCTAGCCACGATCTTCAAAGCCCCATCCTCATAAGGTCGTTGCAGCTTTTGCGCCTCTTCCCAGGGCGCGTTCAGCCACATGTCCAGATCCGCATCCTCTGTTAAAATCACTGGCATAGCCTTGGGGTGAACGGGTGCCACCTCAGCATTCGGCTCAGTGGTCAGGAAACCATAGAACAGCCCCTCAATGGCGTCTGACTTGACCAATGGCTTCCGCGTCAGGTGATCGTAGACACCGGCGAAAAACATCAAAGGACGATCCTCGTTAAGGGCAAACCATGTGTTTTCCTTGCTCTGAAAATGTGGCTCCGCGAAGCTGGTCACAGGCACAAGGCAGCGATATTCCGGCGATAACCATCTGCGCCAATGCGGTGAGCTGGTATTCCTCACATTCGTCACGCCCGGATCGCTATTTTTACCCTTAAGCGCGAAAGCAGGTGACGGCATGCCCCACATCGCTGCCGTCAATTCACGTCCGTCCGGTACATTTCGCACGATGGGCGCGTAACGGTTTGGAAAAATACCGGAAATTTCAATCTCCAGATTTGTGGCGATCCGATCCGCCCCTACGTGGTCAGCTATGGCCTGGCCGCGCATCATCTGGGCATAGTTGTTGCACATCAAAATTACCTCTGGATAAACCCAAGTGCCTAAAAACTACCCGCTTGACTCTTTGTTGCCAATGAGAACAAAAAGGGAACTTATTAACTTGGCTCGTCAGAAAGACGCAGCCCTTGGGTCATTAGGTGATGAAAAAAGCCGAACATGCAAGCACGGGATATTCTGACGCCGATGGCATGTTTGCCTCGTGCGAGCAGTATATGCACCCGCACCTGCGCAATAAGCCGGTCGGCATTGTCCCCATGACGGTCGGAAGCAGTTGCGTGATCGCCGTCAGCCGCGAAGCCAAGGCCTTAGGCGTCAAGAATGTCATGCCCATCGGCATGGCGCGTGAGATATGCCCCGACCTGATCGAACAGGTGCAGCACCCCGACCTTTATCGCCGTGCCCATAACGAACTCCTGTCCGAAATCAGCATGGTTTGCCCGATTGATACGGTCAAATCCATTGATGAACTGTGTTTTGTTCTGGGGGCCAATCAGGTTGACGACCCGCAGGCCGTGGGCTTGGCCATCAAGGCGCGGATCCACGCCGCCTTTGGTGGCTGGATTCACATGAGCATGGGCTTTGGTCCTAACCGTTTGCTGGCTAAAATGGCCTGTAAGGCAGGTAAGCCCGAAGGCAATATGGTCTGGCAACCGCGCAACATCTATCAGCACTTAATGTCGCAGGACATAGACGACATACCGGGCGTCGGCACCCGCATGGTCGATAAATTGGAAAAGGCCGGCATCCATTCGATTGAGCGCTTATTGGATTGCAGCCCCGCCCATATGGCCGCCCTTTGGGGCAGCGTCACCGGCAGGCGCATGTATTACGCCCTGCACGGCTATGACATCCACGCAGAACCGTCCAATCGCGGCCAGTTCGGTCATTCACGCATGTTACCGCCAACCCACCGCACCATGGCCTCAGTGCGCCCCCTGTCACGTTTGCTGATGATCAAGGCGGCACGTCGCATGCGCAGGGAACAATTTCGCACCAGCCGGATATCCTTGGCGCTGACGGCCTATACGCGCGATGGCGACACCACATGGGGTCGCGCCCGCGATGTGCCTCAGCTTTGCGACTATACCGGTATTATGGATGGCTTGGGCGAGCTGTGGAAGCTTGCCTATCGTGAGATGAACCCGCGCTTGGCGCTGGCCGCTGTCCATGTCTGCCTTGGTGAGCTGTCGCCCATGAACCAACGGCAGTTGGATATGTGGGAGGCCGATGAAAACAAGCGAATGCGCGAAGAGGCCCTGTCGGACGCCATTGACGTCCTTAACCGCCGTTATTGCAGCACAACCGTCTATCCGGGCCTTCGCGAAGACAAGGCCGACGACAATATCGGCATGAAAATATCCTATGGCCGGATTCCCCGCATAGAGGATCGCTTCTGATGGCAGGCTGGCGCGCAGAAATGAAGCTGGCTGATGTATCGCCCGATTATGAGATTGAGGTGGAATGTCGCGGTTGCCACAAAAGCTACATGGTCTGGCCTGCCAACCTGCTGAAGGAGGACGGCTATACGGCCCTCTTCATGGAGGAGGTACAGGCGCGCCTAAAATGTCGGGATAAACACTGCACCGGCAGGGTCAAAATCGCCCTGCTTTATGATCACCTGGTCACATCCTTTATAGGCGGCATGCCATGAACTATATCGACAAACCCAACACCCTATTGAGCGAATTGCCAGACGATGCGCAGCTTTGGTTTGAACGAAATGGCCGCGCCGCTTTTAACTCCAGCGCGCGTGAGCTGATCCAGCATGCGCGCATTCCAGAGTTTTTATCGCTGGATCTGGTGGAGTTTATTTTTGAGGCAGAGATTAAGGCGATTACGGAGATGGAATTCTAAAGATTAATACAAATATAGTTTATTTGAACAATGATGTTACTCATAGTTTATAATGATCAGTTAAGAATATTAGATTTTGCTTTAATCAATAACACCCTTCATCCAACGCGGGTGCTCAAGGACACTACCGCAACCAAGAACGTTACTTAACAAGGGGTCATTTGCAACCTTAAATTTGAAACCAGTTACATCACAGAGAAATTCTAACATCCCCCCCATTAGCGCCCCTCCACCCGTAAGTATAGGGTCCTGATCGATATCAATTACCAATTCAGGAGGACACGCTTCAATTGCGATACGCAATCCGTCAGCGATTTGATTTAAAGGAGCTTCAAGCGCTTCACTAACGCACCATTTATTCAATTTAATACGTCGCGAAACACCCAGTGTAAGATCACGACCATCAATTTCGATTGTTGATTGATCATCGGTGTTTGACGACAGACCAATTCTTTTCTTAATATTTTGAGCTGAACTCACTCCTATGAGTAGATTAAAGTTTCTTCTCATATAATTTATGATTTCTTTGTCAAAATCATCTCCACCCAAAAATATTGTTTTACTAAAAACGATACCCGAGAGTGATAATACAGCTATATCTGTCGTACCTGCACCAATATCGATAATTAAAGTCCCCACTGGGTTATGTACTAAGGCGCCCGCTCCCATTGCAGATGCCATAGGGCTATCTAATAAACCTACACGCCTTGCACCACATTTAATCATGGCATCGTTCAAAGCTCTACGATGCACAGAATTTAGACCACTGGATACCGAAATTATAACTTTAGGGTTTATAAAACCTCCAGTTCCGACTTTTAACAAAATCGATTTTATGAGCGCTATAAAGGCTTTATCATCGATCAAACGTCCACTTTGAACTGGCCTAACTATATCCCAGTTCGACTTAGTGCCTAAAGACGCCACGTCGTCACCAAATTTAGTAAATGGGCTACCAGTAGAAATTCTTGCCGCAATATTTTGGCATGTAAAAATAACACCAACATTTTTGCGGTAAACTCTTATGGTTTCAGTACCGATATCGAAGGCAAGGTCACCAGATCGAACTGGCGGTTTAATACTTTTATTAGATTTCGCTTGAAGTGAGTTATTTATATAATCAACCTCATGTTTAGGAAAATCTATAGCTAAATCTTCTATGAGAGCGTCTTTAATTTGCGCTACAAGTTGATCATACTCGGGGCCAGATGTAGGCGTCCCAATATAAAATAATTTTGGATCATAACCGCAAGCAAATGCCAGTTCCTCCAGGTCATCACTTTGTGATGAAAAAATTGAGTGCAAACCATCTAGCCAGTCAACATTGCTCATTGGATATCAATCAGTTCAGCACCAATTACAAATCTTGAACTATCAGTGTTTCCCTCATTATCAATTAACCCGCTTTCAAAGAGCTTTGTCCTTATAAATGCCTGGGCTGCTATGATTTTATTTGGATTTTGATTATCACCATACTTAGCTTTCGCAGTGCTTTTCAACTCCAGATTTTCAATCTGCAAATCTTTACGTTTGCAACGCACCTCGATACGGATAAAAGGAGATATTCCTCTTTTATTCTTTCTGATTACTGTAAAACGCTCTTTTAAAATATCCCATGAGGGTCCTTTAAGAGTCGCGCCAATATTACTTTCTATTGACCATCGATAATGACCATCTTCAGTTACTGAGCAAGTAATTTGGATGGCATCGAATGTCTCTGTTAACGTTGTATCTTCACTCTTAGCAGCCCCAACTCCGCCGCCAAACCCAAATACGTCTTTTTTGAAACCTAATTTAAACCAACCGGCTTTTTTAAATTTAGTTTTGCGAGTACCTTGCAGCTTCGGTAAATCCCGTGCAACTGTCTCTTTTGCAATATCTAATAGTGAACTCTCCGATTTTGGTATTATCACAACAAGCTCAGCCTTTCTTAAACTCATGGTAAATGTGACTGGAGATGAGACATCATCTCCAAACTCACCAGAGTTAAAAACAGCTACAGCATGTACTTTAAATTTATTCTCAAAATCAGAAACATTGTTTAAAAAACAATCGATACTTATAGTATCCGCAAATGGCTGGTTTACTCCAGAATTATTACCACGATTATTCGTCATTACTTATATCCGCCGCATAACAGCAACAACGCGTCCGATGATGGACATTTCGCCGTCGGTGGCGACTTCGGTAGCGACGGCTGCATTGTCTGACATGATCTTGAATGAGCCTTCGGCACCCGGCCGCAGGCGTTTGATCATCCCCATGCCGTAATAGGTGATGGCCCAGACCTGATCGGCCATGCGCGGCGTCATCTGGGAACGATCCCCCAAGAACAGGTCGCCATCATGAATGGTTGGCATCATGGAATCACCAATGCCGGTTCCCATGAACAGGTGTTTGGGATCAGTATTTGTGAACGCCCTCACCCACTCACGCGATACGGAAATCATATTAGGCTCGACATGCGGATCGAGTTCCGTTCCACCACCCATGCCGAACTTCAGATCAAGCAACGGCAACTGCACAAGGTCTAATTGCTCAGATAATAGCTCTGCCGTTGGCATAGGCAGCGCGCCTTCGGTGGCGTCATCAGTTTCACCAGTCAGGTACGCGGCTGTCGTTCCGAGTTCTCGGGTAATTTTATGAAGGTGCGACGAACCGAAGGCCTTACCAGTAAGCAATTTTGCAATAGCTGCCTGAGTTACCCCGACTTTACGGGCAAGGCTGGATTGAGTGTGCCCCATCGCTACGATGCGCTCACGTAATCTGTCAGGATTGATAGCACCGGATTCGCTCATAATCTCACCCTAATAACCATGGTTATAGGCAGCAATGATAAAATAGTACTTGACCAATCTAAAACATATGTTGTAGCAGTTTGTCATGGAGAGAACCATGACACCTTTTGAAGCCCTCACCGCCGCCATGAAAAAGGCCGGATCACAGTCCGCGCTGGCTCGCATCTGCGGTTGTTCACAAACTGCCGTCTGGAAGATGGCGCAATCTTCGAAACGCCTATCCACTGGATATGTACTGGCCGTGGAAGCCGCCACCGGCATTTCCCGCCATGATTTACGCCCTGACATCTATCCCCGCCCCTCAAAAACGCAGCCCAAGCGCCGCGCCGATGATGAGGATTTAACACCGTGGGACACGGGTGTTTACGATAATCAAACCGACATTTTAGACCTAACCCACGGAGCGACGATATGAGATCGCCCACCACCATAAGTCGTCGTCTTCCTGTCGCAGCCAAACCAACTGAATATCTTAACCGCCGCGATCCTGCTGCCAACTTCCAATTCATGCAGCCAGATATTCGGATCATCGAAACCCTGCTTTCCGGCGTGGTCTGCCTGATCTTTTTCGGCGGCATCTGTGTGCTCATGGGGATGTTCGCATGATCATCCCTTTCGAAGACCACCAAAACCCGTGGGTGCTGACGCATGGCCTCAGCAGCACGGATTGCGGCCTTATTGCGGAACACCGCATCGACAAATTGCGTGTCGTTGGTCGCGGTCGATTTGCTTATGATCTGAATGTCGCCGGCAACTTCCCCGCCGCCGTGGGTGATCACTATGTCATGGCATGGCGACCGCATACGCCTGCGCCACCTTCGGCTATCCTTGGCGCGTCAGACGCGCGTGAAATGGCCCAAAGCATCGCCAACACACTGGCGGAAACCGGATGTTCTTTTGGGCGGGCCGCATGACCAAGGCACGCGCCCCGTTATCTCCCTATCGCGCCCTCATCCGTATCGCTGATCTGATCGGTTGGGATGGTTGCGCCACCGTGGCCAATAAATCCGAAGCCACCGTCCGCAGCTATTCTGACCCCGACACCGAACGCGAAATAACCTTACAGGCCGCCATGCGGCTTGATCTGGCGTTTCGTCGCGCCGGTGGCGATGGTTCGCCTTTGTTTGAAGCCTATGCCAGCCGCCTTGATATCGAACTGGATGGCAATCTGGTGGAGGCCGAACATATCCTGAATGCCAGCCGTGAAGCTGCCCGTGAAAGTGGTGAGGCCATTGACGCTGCCCTGCATGTCGGCTTGGGCGGGGGATCGCGCCGAGAGGCCATGCGCGAAGTCAGCGAAGCTATCGGTGCCTTTCAAAGCATTATGACCAAACTCAAACGTATGAAGGGCGCGTGATAGACATGAATCTACCAAGGGCTGGGGCCTTAAATGTAACTCGTGAACCGAAGACGACGGATAGGTACAACAAAGGCGTCGTTTTTCCATGCCCCGTCTGCACCACACGGGCTGTTTGCAGGGCCTCAGACCAAATTAGCCACACGCTAAGACGGCTCCGGTTCCAGTGTAATAATCATGATTGCGGCCATACATGGGTCGCGCACCTGCAATTTGTTCACACAGTCACGCAATCCGCAATGGGGCCAGTTAAGCCCACAGAGCGAGTAAGGTTCAAATCCCTTAGCCTCACGGCCCCCGAACCGCCACCGCCGACCTAAGACGACCCACCCAATTGTCCCAAAAACAACGCGCATCAATCGCGCGAACGATATGCCCTTGTCTTGAAAGCCCCCCATGTCCATGCAACCCGATATTTTAAAGGACGTCCTCAGCCGGATAATGGCTGAGTATGGACTAAAGACCAAGGGCACATGGCTCCAGCAGGGCAAGTGCCCCAAATGCAGCAAGCGCGAACTGTTTGCCCATGCCGAAGGCCCTTGGATACTCAGATGCGGCCGATCCAACCGGTGCGGATGGGAAGGCAGCGTCAAAGAGCTTTATCCCGACATTTTCGATACCTGGTCAAACCGCTTTCAATCATCCGAAACCAACCCCAATGCCGCCGCCGATGCCTATCTACATCACAAACGCGGACTGAACATCACAGACCTGATCGGTGCCTATAGCCAAGAAACCTATCATGAGCGTCAGGGCAATATGCTTTCCGCCACCATCCGCTTTCCCCTGCCCGGTGGCTCATGGTGGGAACGGCTGATCGACCAGCCCGGTCGCTTTGACAAGAAAGCGCGATTCAAAGCCGGAGCTTCTTATTCTGGCCAATGGTGGCAGGC
>JBAWDM010000214.1:0-4730 GCA_049590735.1 Asticcacaulis sp.
GCTATATCCTGTTCCATTGTCAGGGTCGGACTACGGCCCAGATAATGGGTGGTGACGGGAAAGCTGCGGCCCAGTGACTCAAAACGACCCGCCGCCTGCCCGTCGGGCCCTTCCAGCAGGGTGAGGACACGCTCACTATCGAGGGTCGCGGACATGACCAGCAAACGCAGATCCTCCCGCAAAATACCCTGACTATCACGCGCAAAAGCCAGGCCCAGATCGGCATCGAGACTGCGTTCGTGGAACTCATCAAAGATAACGCAACCGACCCCTTCAAGGGCCGGATCGTCGAGAATTTTGCGAGAAAAAATGCCTTCGGTGACGACCTCTATGCGTGTGGCAGCGCTGACCCGGCTTTCGCCACGCACCCGAAACCCAACCGTGCGCCCCACCGACTCACCCAGCGTTTCGGCCATGCGCACAGCGGCTGCCCGCGCCGCCAGACGTCTGGGTTCCAGCAACAATATGGATTGCCCCTCAAGCCACGGTTCCCTCAGCAGGGCCAGAGGCACACCCGTGGTCTTGCCGGCACCGGGCGGCGCCACAATCAGGGCCGTGGTATGTTCCGTCAGCCATGATCTTAGGGGCGCGAAAATATCTTCGATAGGCAGCATGGGCCCTGATTAGCAGGGTTACGTCCCTGCAACCAATGAAAATGTATCAGGTCGTGCCCGGCGGAGGCGGCAGGTCGGTATCGTCCTCATGCACTTCGATCCGGCCCTGACCGACATGGCTGTGGCTTCGGCTATAGCCAAAATAGATCAAAAGGCCTACGCCGCCCCAGATCGGCAGAACCAGCTTGGCAACCAGTGGCAGATTGAAATAGAGGCCAAGGCAGCCCAATATGGCCAGAGGGGCAACAAGCCACACCATAGGCGTCTTAAACGGACGATGACGATCCGGATCGGTCTTGCGCAGGACAAGCACCGCAACGGCCACCATCAAAAACGCAAACAGGGTGCCGGAATTGGACACATCCGCCAATTGGCCGACCGGGAAGAAGGCCCCCGCTATGGCCACGCAGATACCTGTGAAGATCGTTACCTTCCATGGTGTCTTAAACTTAGGGTGAACGTCCGATAATCCTTCGGGCAGCAAACCGTCACGCGCCATGACAAAGAAGATGCGGGTCTGACCATAGATCATCATCAGGATAACCGATGGCAGGGCAATGGAGGCTGCAAGGCCGACCAGATTGCCAATAAGCGGGAAGTTGATCCGGCGCAGGACTTCGGCCAGAGCTTCGTTGGAACAGACAATGGGGGCCGGCCCCATCTCCGCCATAGCCTTACAACGGGCGACAAATTCGATTCCATCCGGCGGCAAGACGATTCCGGCTGCATTCGTGAGGGGTTGCGCGCCGACCGTACCCACCACCCCTGCTGCGACCAGCAAATAAAAGAGGGTGCAGATGGCCAGCGATCCCAACAGGCCGATCGGTACATTGCGCTGAGGGTTTTTGGTTTCTTCGGCCGCCGTCGATACGGCATCAAAGCCGACATAGGCAAAAAAGATTGAGGCCGCCGCACCGATAACGCCCAGACCATTTGAGCCAAACAGACCGGTCGGCAGGAGCGGCGAGAAATTCTCACCCTTGATAAGCGGCAGGCTGAGGACAATAAAGGCCGTCAGGGCTGTAACCTTGATCAGGACCAGAATGGCGTTAACCCGTGCGCTTTCGCTGGTGCCGATAACCAGAAGCCACGTCACCAGTCCCGCCACCAATATGGCAGGCAGATTGATGAAACCGTGGCTGAAATCCACCGTCGGCATAAGGCCGTTGAACCCCCAGGCGGGACCTGCCGCCAGAAATTCTGGCAAATGAAAGCCGGTCGTATTTTTGACCAGCCCCATAATATAGCCTGACCAGCCCACGCACACCGCACTGGCGGCCACGGCATATTCCAGCACTAGGGCCCAGCCGACCATCCACGCCATCAGCTCGCCCATCACCGCATAGGTATAGGTATAGGCGGAACCCGAAACCGGCACCATTGAGGCCAGTTCGGAATAACAAAGGGCGGCTACGGCGCAGACCAGACCGGCGATAACGAAGGAAAACATCATGCCCGGCCCTGCCTTTTGGGCGGCCGCCGCCGTCAGCACAAAAATACCGGTACCAATGACCGCCCCTACCCCCAACATGGTCAGTTGAAAGGCCCCCAATGACCGGTGCAGGGATTTTTTCTCTGCTGTTGCCAGTATGGCATCCAGCGATTTAATGCGCCAACCGTTCATGTCTCACCATTATTATGTGTTAAAACAGGTCATTAAGCACGCAACCATTGCCCCGATGCTCACCTTTTGTCTGAGCGTACACAGAAATTTTTAATCTGCAACCATCTTAAGCCGGGACTAGCCAGAGATAGCAAATTCCCTTAACTCTCAGGCATGGAAATTGAACCGCCGATCCGCCTGTTTGTGGCCCCTGTCACCCCTTTGCAGCAAAACTGCACGGTTGTCTGGTGTACTAAAACCAATCAATGCGCCATTATTGACCCCGGTGGCGATCTTGACCCCATTCTGGCTGAGATCAAGCGCCGCGGTCTGACGGTTGAGAAGATTTGGATCACCCACGGCCATGCTGATCATGCCGGCGGGGCGGCTGAACTGAAGGAACGGACGGGCGTCATCATTGAAGGCCCGCACGCAGAGGATCAGTTCTGGATCGACCAGATACCGGCCATGGGCGCGCGATACGGCATAGACAATATGCGCAGCTTTACAACGGATCGCTGGCTGCATGATGGCGATACGGTCACACTGGGTGAGACGACATGGCAGGTGATTCACTGTCCCGGCCATACCCCCGGTCACGTCATCTTTTATCATGCCCCCAGCCAGTTCGCGCAGGTCGGCGATGTCCTGTTCAAAGGCTCGATCGGTCGTACCGATTTTCCGCGTGGCAATCACGCCGACCTGATCAACGCCATCACCACAAAACTATGGCCACTAGGCGATGTGCGTTTCGTGCCGGGGCACGGCCCCATGTCGAGCTTTCATGCTGAGCGCGTAAATAATCCCTTTGTCGCCGACAGCGTTATCGGCACGACAGGGCCCAATTCGCAAGGGCCGGGTTAGCGCGCGCCCTTTAGCAATGGCGCCAGTTTTTGTGCCACGCCGATATCACCTTGAATCTTCATCTTGCCGGTCATAAAGGCCATCATGGGATCAAGTGTGCCGGCCGCCATAGATTTCAGGTCATCAAGCGCAATCTGGATGGTGGTGTCGGCAGCGGCGTTATCATTGGTGACCGTGTTTGGTACTGTGGCGGCATTGATCAGAATCTGGCCCAGATCGCCGAAGTCGAATTTGATGATCTTGCCGAGCCCCGAATTTTCCCCAACGGCGGCGCTAATTTTTTGCGTTATCGATTCCAGTTCGGACATGAGCGTCTCCTGTGTGTTAAGCGTGCGCAGACCTTACCCTAAGTTGGGCGGGTCGCAAGCCAGACCTTAGGTCAAGTTGGGCCAATTAAAGAGAAAATACACGCATGTCCGAGGTGAATTACGAAATCGTGGTCTTAGGGGCCGGTGCCGCAGGTCTGATGTGCGCCATCGAAGCCGGTCGGCGCGGTAAAAGCGTCATCGTTCTGGATCATGCCAAAAAACCCGCCGAGAAGATTCGCATATCGGGCGGCGGCAAGTGTAATTTCACCCATCTTCAGGCTGAGCCGAAAAACTTCCTGTCCGGCAATGCACATTTTTGCATATCGGCGCTGAAACGCTTTACGCCCTGGGATTTTCTGGATCGCGTCAAGGCATTTGGCATCCCCTATTTTGAAAAAACCGAAGGCCAGTTGTTCTGCGAAGACTCGGCGGGTGACATTATCGACATGCTGCTGAATGACCTCCATCAAGCAGGTGGCGATTTGGAACTCGATATCGCTATCGAAGGCGTGATCAAGACCGAAACGGGTTTTGAGGTTAAAACATCGCAGGGGTTTATTTCTTGTCATAAGGTGGTGGTGGCCACAGGCGGCCTGTCTATCCCGAAAATGGGGGCGACCGGTCTGGCCTATGAAATTGCCAGACAGTTCGGCCATGTCATTACCGAAACCCGCGCGGGTCTGGTGCCGTTTACCCTGGGCGGGGAAAAACTAACCGCTATCGAAGGCCTGTCGGGCGTGTCCCTTCCCGCTAAGGTAACATGTGGCACAGTAAGCTTTTCCGATGGTTTTCTGTTTACCCATCGCGGTCTGTCCGGCCCGGCAGTTTTGCAAATTTCCAGCTATTGGAAGCCGGGTCTCAATATTGAGGTCAATCTGCGCCCCGATATCGACATGCTGGCCCATCTTCAGGCCAAGCGCAAAGACCGTTCCAAACAACTCATTGCCACCGTCATGGCGGAGGTCTTGCCACGCCGTCTGTCGGATCGCCTGCTGGAATGGCACAAGGTCAAGCCGGAAAACCGCATGGCGGAGCTGTCCAATGCCACCTTGCAAACCCTTGCCGATGCCGTCAATCGCTGGACCTTCATGCCAGACGGCACCGAAGGTTATCGTACCGCCGAAGTGACCTTAGGCGGGATCGACACCAGTGGCCTGTCGTCGCAAACCATGGAAAGCCTTAAGTGTCCGGGCCTGTATTTCATCGGCGAATGTGTCGATGTCACAGGGTGGTTAGGCGGCTATAATTTCCAGTGGGCCTGGTCATCCGGCTGGGCAGCGGGTCAGGCGGTTTAAGAGCGGATAGTTAATATTAAAGCACAAAAAAAGCCCCTGAGCCGTG
>JBAWDM010000215.1:0-3155 GCA_049590735.1 Asticcacaulis sp.
ATGCACGGGGTCGCGCGGCGTATACGAGGTTGACCATTCAGTGAAATAGAGAGGCAGGCCAGGCGTGGCGCTGTCTGAGATTTGTTTGCGTACATTACGTACGTCACCCAAGATCGCATCTGGTGACATGGAAAGCTTAGTGTCGCTTTGGCCCTTTTCATCAAGAAAACCGCCATGAACGCCGTAGGTATGGGTGGTGATGAAATCGACCGGTGCGCCGGATTTTTGGGTATGAGCGATGAATTCAGGCACCCATGCAGCACCGGCTGTCGAGGGGCCGCCTACCTTGATCTTCGGGTCGACAGCTTTTATTGCACGGGCAGTGTCGTCATAAAGTGAAAAATAAGCAGCTTGGTCGGCTCCTTCCCAGAAACCATTTAGGTTCGGCTCGTTCCAGACTTCGAAGGGCCAGCTTTGCACCTCGGTCCTTCCGTAACGGTCTGTAATATGCTGCGTAAAGGCCGTGACAAGTGCCATCCACTGTTTTGGGTCGGGGTGGGACGTATTGCCTTTCCACCAAAATATCTTGTTGTCGGATGTCTTCATGGCCTCTGGCGTAAAACCAAGCTCAACGAAGGGCTTTATGCCAATGCTCAAAAGGCGGTCATAAAGGTAATCAATCTTGGTCCAGTCATAGACGGGCTTGCCGTCGACAACCTTGTAGGTGCCGAGCACATCATGGAAAATGGCATGAAAGCGAATATAGCGAAAACCCAATTCATCACGAATTGTCGTGAGTTGCGTCAGGCTGTCATCACGGATGAGCGTGCCTGGATAATCAGAGCCTACAGACAGATCGAAAAAGCGATCCAGCGGTTGGCCGGCCTGTGCTACGTCAATTGGGATGTGACGATCGGCAGCCTGCGCCATCAAAGGCATGAGCAAGGCCACACCGAGACTAAGGAGGTAGGGAGCCGCGCGGTTATGTGCAATCATGGCGGATTTCTTTTCTTGGTTTGTGACATGGCCGGTCTGATCTACAGGCCGTGTGATGACTAAATTGGGGCTATTTTAATTCAACAATACCATTGCAATCGTAAATGACAATATTGACATTGGTTTTATTTTGAGTCTTTTGAGACGGGCCAGTCCGAATTTTTAACAGTTCAAACCTCGGCAGGATCGACGCGATGTGGGCGGCAGACGGCACTAAATGCTACGGCATCGTACGCCAATTACAAAATCGGGAGCGGCGCGGATGCACCGCCATAAAAGGAAACGAAAGATGGACAAGACAGAAAAAATGACGGCTTCGCGCCGTACAGTAATAGGCGGCATGGGCGCCCTGGCAGCGGCTCTGGCGGCGCCGCAAGCCTTGGCGCAGGACGCAAAGCGTCCGAACATGGTCTTTTTCCTTGGCGAAGGTTTGCGCAATGACGCATTCGATTTTCTGGGTGGTCTGGCTAAGACGCCGAATATGACGCGTATTGCTATGGAAGGAGCACATTTTACGAATGCTTTTTGCACTAACGCGCTGTGCCTGCCGTCACGCGCATCCTTCCTGACGGGTTGCTATCCGCACACCAATGGCGCGGTTACCAATGACGAAGCCGTGGTTTTACCGCAATATAAGCTTGTCAGTGATCTGTTAAAAGAGGCCGGTTATGACACGGCCTTTATTGGCAAGAGCCATGTCGGCGGTGCTTTACGTGACCACGATTGGGACTATTATTTTGGCTTTAACGGTCAAGCTAACTATTTGCACCCGAAGATTACTGAGGGCAGCCACGGTAAATATGGCCCTGAAACTGAATATAGCGGCTATGTCGATGACCTGCTGACGGACAAGGCGGTTGAATATATTGACAAGCGCACAAGCGATAAGCCCTTTATCTTGTTCTTGTGGTTCTATGCACCACATGCGCCCTTCTACCGCGCCCGTCGTTTTGAGACGCACTTCATTGGTGATGACGTTGCTGTTCCATCAACCTTCAACGAAGACATGACTGGATATGCCGGTAAGCCACGCGCTGTGGCCAATGCCGACAACAAAATCGGATCAACCATGATTGCTGATGACGATCCACGAAGCGTCGAAGAATTGGTTAAGGATTATTACGCAGGCGTTGCTTCGAATGATGAAGATGTTGGTCGCATCATGGATTCGCTACGTCGTAAGAATGTTTATGACGATACCTTGCTTATGCTGAGTTCAGACCATGGCTTTTTCCTTGGCGAGCATCACATGTACGATAAGCGCCTGATGTATGAGCCCTCAATCCGCATTCCCATGATGGTGAGCTATCCAAAGGGAATTAAGGCGGGAACCATCCGCAATGAGATGGTACTCAATATTGATGTGGCTCAGACCCTGCTTGAGTTTGCCGGTATTACCGCGCCATCCACAATGCAGGGGGCCAGCTTCAAGCCGCTTTGCGAAAACAAAACCGTTGCCAATTGGCGCAAGGATTGGCTCTACGAATATTTCGAATATCCCGGTTATGAAAATGTCCGTCCGGCCCGTGGCGTACGCACCGAGCGTTGGAAATATATCAACTATTTCTTGGCTCCCGAAGAGTTTGAACTCTACGACCTTCAAAACGATCCAACCGAAGCCCATAACCTTTACGGTATGCCGGGTTTTGAGCAGATCACCGAAACCCTGCGTAATCGTCTCGAGGAATTACGCCGTGAGACGGGCGATCATTACCATTGGAAACCGGCTCGAGTGCCAAAAATCACACACCAAATGGTGCCACCCGCAGAGACATTCGTCGACACCACCAGCAAATGGTATGGTGGAACTAAATGATGCCCTTATAGTTTCACACGCTTAAATGCGGTCTCTATTTTGGCACTTATGGCGGCAATCTGCGCATCTGTAACACATGCCAATCCCACTAAGGATAAGATCGGTCAGCCCATAATTGGCGACCGGTCGGCACCTCTATTGCACCAGGACGGGCTGACCTTTCGCGATCTTGATCGCAGTGGTCAGCTTGAGCCCTATGAGGATTGGCGGTTGTCACCTGAGCAGCGCGCCGACGATTTGATTGAGCGGATGACCCTGCCGGAGAAGGCAGGGGCTATGCTGTTGATTATCACTCTAAACTGACCCAGGTTTCTCACTGAGAACTGACCCGCCTAAAAAGGTATAATCCTATGGGTCGGGGTTTGGTCAAGTCACAGTTTTTTCCTTCCTTGATTTTGCAGCG
>JBAWDM010000216.1:0-4680 GCA_049590735.1 Asticcacaulis sp.
ATATTGGCCGGAATGGGCTCAATGCCCGCCGATGTGCCACCGCAAATGATCGAGATCGACGCGGTCGGCGCAATGGCCAGCTTGTGCGAGAAACGCTCCATCACGCCACGCTCGGCCGCGTCTTCGCAAGGCCCGCGCTCTTCGGCCAGCTTGACCGAGGCCTTGTCGGCTTCGCGGCGCAGATGTTTGAACAGGCGCATATTCCACGACTTCGCCATGGCCGATTCAAAGGCCACATTCTGCGATTGCAGGAAGGAGTGAAAACCCATCAGGCCCAGACCGACGGAACGTTCACGCATGGCGGAATAGACAGCATTGTCCATCGAACCCGGTGCGCACTGGATAAAGTCTTCGAGGACATTATCCAGGAAGCGCATAATGTCTTCGATAAACATCGGCTGGTCGCGCCATTCCAGGAAGGTCTCGGCATTAACCGATGACAAACAACAAACCGCCGTGCGGTCGCGGCCCTTATGGTCGACGCCCGTATGCAGCATGATTTCCGAACAGAGATTAGACTGACGCACCTTAAGGCCCAGATCGCGCTGGTGCGCCGGCATGGCGCGGTTAACCGTATCGGAGAAGATCAGATAGGGCTCACCGGTTTGCAGGCGGATTTCCAAAATCTTCTGCCACAGGGAGCGTGCATCAATCAGACGTACAACCTCGTCATCCTTGGGTGAACGCAGGCCAAAGGTGGTGCCGTCACGCACCGCTTCCATGAATTCATCGGTAATACCGATGCCGTGGTGCAGATTAAGCGATTTACGGTTGAAATCCCCCGAAGCCTTGCGGATTTCAAGAAATTCTTCGATCTCAGTGTGAAAGACATCAATATAAACGGCCGCAGAGCCGCGACGCAAAGACCCTTGCGAAATGGCAAGCGTCAGCGAATCCATGACGCGGATAAAGGGGATGATGCCCGATGTCTGACCCGCACCCTTAACCTTTTCACCGATGGAGCGCACGCCGCCCCAATAGGTACCGATGCCGCCACCGTTCGACGCCAAAGCCACGTTTTCATTCCAGACCGAAACAATCCCTTCAAGATTATCCGGAACGGCATTCAAAAAGCACGAAATCGGCAGGCCGCGCTTGGCGCCGCCATTGGACAGGACAGGCGTGGCCGGCATGAACCACAGGCGTGAAATATAGTCATAGATGCGCTGGGCATGATCAGCATCGTCCGCATAGGTGGTGGCCACACGGGCAAACATGTCCTGATAGGTTTCGCCCTGCATCAGATAGCGATCATCCAGAGTCGTCTTGCCGAAATCCGTCAGCAGCGCATCGCGCGACGGATCGGTGACGACCGAGGTCAAAAGCTTGAAAGGGGCGCGCTCCTTGGGACGGACGGCCATTTTGGATTTAAAGGCAGTCGTCTCAGACGGCATCTGAGACATTTCACGCTTTACGGCTTCGTTCGCTGACATCGTCTGCTTTACCCTTAATACCACTAAAATGCTCCGTACCCGGAGCCTACCTATATAAGAGACGTTAACAACTACATCTAGTGTCTGCGCCACCCCTCTTGTCTATATAAGGGGCCATAGCCTAAGGTTTTCGTCAAGGATCAACTCAGTGTTTCGGCGAAGTTTTTCGTTAATAAGAGATTAAATTTTTTCTTTCCCTATATGGCTCAAGGGCTTGGCGAGCAAAGACACATTTGCGCCTTAATCACGATTTCTGTGTAAGAATCATGACACGGTTTGCGAAGGCGTCTCTGACAGATAGCGGTCAAGTTTATTGTGACGGTCCACCAGCACAACATTGGGGATAATCGGCGTGTCGGTCAGCTCAAAACCCATAATGATGATCTGCTCCGACTCATTGATCAGATGGGCCGCCGCCCCGTTCATGGCGATGACGCCGGAATGGCGCTCGCCGGTGATCACATAGGTCTCAAGCCGGTGACCCGACGTGTTCGATACCACCAAAACCCGCTCACCGGCCCAAAGCCCTGCCGCCTCCATCAGGGCTTCGTCGATGGTGATGGAACCGATATAGGCCAGATTGGCTTCGGTGACGTAGGCATTGTGGATCTTGGATCGCAGGACGTGACGCATGATAAGACTCAAGGAGGCAGGGACAAGCGGTGCTTATGCGCTTTGTAGGGCTGCAAGGTCAAGATAAGGGCTATTCGCCCGTTTCTTCGACACGGAAAATATTGCCGCCGCCATCCAGAATATAGAGATTGTCAGCATCATCCTCCCCAAAGCTGAGTATATTGCCGATGGCGCCGGTCGACGGGGTAAAGGCCGCTGTCAGATCGGTAAAGGCGGCATTGCTAAGCGTTATGCCCGGCACCAGTTGCGAAGCCGGCAAGGCCCAGATGCGCTTATTGACATAATCCCCAAATATATACTGCCCCTGCAAACTGGCTATCGGGCCACGATAGACATAGCCGCCAATCAGAGACGCGCCTTCTTTGGCGCCATTGCCATGTGGATATTCCAGCACCGGATCCGTCAGACCTGCGGATGCGCCGCCTGTGTAATCATGGGCCCCTTCGCGGATTTTCCAGCCATAGTTCAGCCCGTTTTGCCCGGGCAGGGCCACATCAATCTCTTCCCACAGCTCCTGACCGACATCGCCGACATAGAAGATGCCGGTTGTCATATCGAAGCTGTTGCGGAAGGGATTGCGCACGCCATAATGCCAGATTTCCGGCGCGCCACCCGCCACGGCAAAAGGATTGCCTACGGGTATGCTATAGTCACGATTGGCATCCGCCGGATAGGCATCGCTGCGTGGATCAATGCGCAATATCTTACCCAGCAGAGCGTTTTTATTCTGGGCATTGCCATCGGGATCACCGGCCCCTCCGCCATCACCGGTGGCAAAGACCAGCAGGCCGTTCGGGTCAAAGCCAATCCAGCCGCCGACATGATTATTGCGTGCATGCGGGGTCGAAAAGATAATGTCGCCCGCGCCCGACGCACCTGAAGCTGTGGCTGTGAACCTGCGTATCTGGATATCGCCATTGGGCGCGGTCATATAGATATAAAAAAGACCACTGGTCGCGAAATCAGGCGCCAGAGCCAGCCCCAGCAGACCGCGTTCCCCATCCGTAGACACCTGCGAAGTCACATCCAGAAAGGGCATGGCATCGACTGTGCCCGTTTGCGGATCCAGAACGCGCACCAGCCCGCCCTTTTGCACCACCAGAACCTTGCCGGAACCATCGCCGCGCCCGGTCAGAAACACCGGCGCATTAAAGCCCGTGGCCACACGGCGTGTCGAAACGGCACCGGCACGGTCTGTGACGGTGAGGCTTATCGCTTTGTTCACCGATGTCTTGCCATCACTGACACTCAGCGTCACCTCATAGACATTGTCATGATTGGCATCGCGCGGGGTTTCAAAATCCGGCGGGCTGCTGAAGGACAAGGCACCGGACGTGGCCATAATTGTAAACAGACCCGCATCCGTGCCAGAGATTGCATAGCTGAGCGCATTATTGTCGGCATCGGTCGCCTGCGCCGTATAGACGGTGCCCGTGGCATTTTCGGCGACTGACGCGCTGGCGGCAGAGGTAATGACCGGGGCATGGTTGACCGATCCGCCGGAGTTACCACTGCTGCCGGAACCACCCCCGCCGCACCCGGCAAGCGCAAGACAAAGAGCAAATTGACTGATGCGGGACAGGGCTTTCATCATGACCTCCTGGGCGACCTTTTGAACAGGCTTAAGGCATGAATAGCCGCCGGTGAAATTAAAAAGTAAGACGGATGCAACCGCCTATTCGCCCCACAGATCCGTCACATCGCCCTTGCGGTTCAGCATGTGAACGGCGCGTTTCACCACCGCCAGCAGATTTTTAATGCGCGCCTCGGACTCATAGGTAAGCGCCGCCCGGTGCATGCCGTCCAGTGCAAAACGAGCCAGATCGCGACTGGCCTGAAAGCGGGCATCATTACCGGCCATGATAAAGCCGGGCGTGGCGCGTCCCATGGCCGCCTTGTCAAAGGCTTCCTGTGCCGGTTGAATGGCGCGCGCCACATCGAAATCCTGACGGGCGGCGCGTTCCAGCGCCAGAAAAGCGGCAAAAGGTACTGAACTTAGCAGCCGCCAATAGGCTTCAATGGCCCCGTCCAGCGCATCCTGATCGGGATGCAGCTTGCTGGCCTCGGCCTCAAAAGCCACTTCACGCGCCGTGTGGATGTGCCAGGCCGCCGCCTCAACCAGATCTTCACGGGTGGGAAAATGATACAGCATGGCACCGCGCGTCAGCCCGCACGCCTCCGCAATGGCGGCATTGCCGGCACGGTCATAGCCAAGTTCTGCGAACAGACGCATGGCGGTTTCCAGAATCTGGATGCGTGTGCGTCTGGATTTGGGCGTATCCTTAGCCGCACTGTCTTTCGGCGCGGCTGACTTCACAGGCGTCTCCTGAACGGGTAGCATCTGGGCCGGTGATTTCGGTCGGTCTGTCATGAGTTCAGGGATTCTGGCGTTCTTAACTTTGAGCTTAGCTCTGGCTTTTTGGCTTCTGAAATATGGGTTATCTGCGGGCATATCTGTGCATGGCCTTAACTGAGGCCAGCCCACCCGCACAGACCTTAAAAATACGGGTTTTTGCCGGTTAAGCAAGCCGCAACCGCAACTATGCCCATGAAATCAGCCGGCTTTACGGGCGACAGACCTAAATCGACGCTTTTAATTGTAAATAAGCCCGTA